>JBAQPI010000001.1:0-11106 GCA_049305635.1 Rhodoglobus sp.
ATGGTCATTGCTTGGTTCCTTGTCTTAGTCGGTTTCGGCTAGCGGTACACCGCTGCCGACCTTTCCTTTTCCTTGGGTTGTCCGATGTCCGAGACGGACATCGGCGCTGGCGTCGCCGCGAAGGCCAGAAATGGCCTTCGCTCTACTCCGCCGCGCGGAACGGGAAGCCGAGCGCCTTGAGCAGCGCACGACCCTCGTCGTCGTTCTTGGCCGTGGTCACGATGGTGATGTCGAAACCGCGAACACGATCGATCTTGTCCTGGTCGATCTCGTGGAACATGGACTGCTCCGTGAGGCCGAAGGTGTAGTTGCCGTTGCCGTCGAACTGCTTGTCCGACAGACCTCGGAAGTCGCGGATGCGAGGCAGCGCGAGCGAGATGAGCCGGTCCAGGAACTCCCAGGCCCGGTCGCCGCGCAGCGTCACGTGGGCGCCGATCGGCTGACCCTCACGCAGCTTGAACTGCGCGATGGACTTGCGGGCGGCGGTGACCTGCGGCTTCTGACCCGTGATCGCGGTGAGGTCTTTGACGGCCCCATCGATGATCTTCGAGTCGCGCGCGGCCTCGCCCACACCGGTGTTGACGACGACCTTCACGATGCCGGGCACCTGGTGCACGTTCGTGAATCCGAAGTCCTTCTTCAGCTGCGCCGAGATCTCGGTGCGGTACTTCTGCTTGAGGCGCGGCTGGATGGGGCCAGCCTGCGCGGCAGTAGCGGTGTCGGTCATCAGTCAGCATCCTTCTCGGCCGCCGGAGCGGCATCCTGCTTCGTCGCCTTCGGAGCGGCCTTGACAGGCTTCTCCGCGGCGGTCTCGGTGCCCTTGAGCGCCTTCGACTTCTTGGTCTCGACACGGCGCGACTTCTTGAAGAAGCGCACGCGGGTGGTCTTGCCCCGGTCATCCGTCTCGACGCGGAAGCCGACGCGAGCCGGGAGCTTGGTGTCGGGGTCGACGAGCGCGACGTTGGACACGTGGATCGGCGCCTCCATCGTCTCGATGCCGCCGGTCTTGGTGCCGCGCTGGGTCTGGCCGACCTTCACGTGCTTGGTGACGAAGTTGACGCCCTCCACGATCACGCGGTCCCTGTCTGCCTGGATGCCGATGACGCGACCCTGCTTGCCGCGGTCGCCGCCGCGCTCCTGGGTCGGGCCGCTGATGACCTGCACGAGGTCGCCCTTGCGAATGTTTGCCATGACTACAGCACCTCCGGTGCCAGCGAGATGATCTTCATGAACTTCTTGTCGCGAAGCTCACGGCCGACCGGCCCGAAGATGCGGGTACCGCGCGGGTCCCCGTCGGCCTTCAGGATGACGGCGGCGTTCTCGTCGAACTTGATGTACGAACCGTCGGGACGACGGGTCTGCTTGACGACGCGCACGATGACGGCCTTGACCACATCGCCCTTCTTGACGTTGCCGCCCGGGATCGCGTCCTTGACCGTGGCGACGATCACGTCGCCCAGGCCGGCGTACCGACGGCCGGAGCCGCCGAGCACGCGAATCGTGAGGAGTTCCTTGGCGCCGGTGTTGTCGGCGACCTTGACTCGGGATTCCTGCTGAAGCATGAGCTACTTCGCCTTCTCGAGGATCTCGACCAGGCGCCAGCGCTTCGTGGCGCTGAGCGGACGGGTCTCGCTGATGAGCACGAGGTCGCCGACGCCGGCCTTGTTGGCCTCATCGTGCGCCTTCACCTTGGAGGTGCGGCGGATGACCTTGCCGTACAGGGGGTGCTTGACGCGGTCCTCGACCTCGACGACGACGGTCTTGTCCATCTTGTCGCTCGTGACATAGCCACGGCGCACCTTGCGGTAGCCGCGTGCCTCGGCGTCCTTGACGTCGTGGGCGGAGGACTCGTGTCCGGCCTCGGCCTTCTTGGTGACGGTAGCCATTACTTGCTCGCCTCCTCGGCGGTCTCGGTGGCGGCCTCGACGGCCGGGGCCTCGACGGCCTCGTCCTTCTTGGCAGCGGTCTTCTTGGCGGGCTTGGCCGGGGCGACCTCGACGACCGGGGTGGCCCGGATGCCGAGCTCGCGCTCACGGATGACCGTGTAGATGCGAGCGATGTCGCGCTTGACCGCACGGATGCGGCCGTGGCTCTCGAGCTGCCCGGTCGCGGACTGGAAGCGGAGGTTGAACAGCTCCTCCTTGGCCTTCTTCAGCTCATCGACGAGGCGCTCGTCCTCGAAGGTGTCGAGCTCGACCGGGGCGAGCTCCTTGGATCCGATCGCCATTATGCGTCGCCCTCCTCGCGCTTGATGATGCGTGCCTTCAGGGGCAGCTTGTGGATCGCGCGCGTGAGTGCCTCGCGCGCGAGAGTCTCGTTCACGCCCGCGAGCTCGAAGAGCACACGACCGGGCTTGACGTTGGCGACCCACCACTCGGGCGAACCCTTGCCGGAACCCATGCGGGTCTCGGCGGGCTTCTTGGTGAGCGGGCGGTCGGGGTAGATGTTGGTCCACACCTTTCCACCGCGCTTGATGTGACGGGTCATCGCGATACGGGCCGCCTCGATCTGGCGGTTGGTCACGTACGCGGGCGTGATGGCCTGGATGCCGTACTCGCCGAACGTGATCTTGGTGCCGCCCGTGGCCTGGCCGCTGCGACCGGGGTGGTGCTGCTTGCGGTGCTTGACCTTGCGTGGAATAAGCATGGTTACGCCTCAACTCCTGCTGCGACCGGGGCCTCGGCCTTGGTGGCGGACAATCCGGAGGTGGCGCCCGCGCCTGCATTACTGCGTGGCGGACGGCTGTCGCGACGCTCACCGTCACGACGGTCGTCACGACGCTCCGGTCGCGACGACTTCTGGTTCGCCTGCTCGCGAGCGAGCTCCTTGTTGGTGATGTCGCCCTTGTAGATCCAGACCTTCACGCCGATGCGGCCGAACGTCGTCTTGGCCTCGTAGAAGCCGTAGTCGATGTTGGCGCGCAGGGTGTGCAGCGGACCGCGACCCTCGCGGTAGAACTCGGAGCGGCTCATCTCGGCGCCGCCGAGACGGCCGGAGACCTGGATGCGCACCCCCTTGGCACCGGCGCGCTGGGCACCCTGCAGGCCCTTGCGCATCGCCCGACGGAACGCCACGCGGGCAGAGAGCTGCTCGGCGATGCCCTGCGCGACGAGCTGGGCTTCGGCCTCGGGGTTCTTGACCTCGAGGATGTTGAGCTGGATCTGCTTGGCCGTGAGCTTCTCGAGGTCGGCGCGGATGCGCTCGGCCTCGGCGCCACGGCGGCCGATGACGATGCCGGGACGCGCGGTGTGGATGTCCACGCGCACGCGGTCACGCGTGCGCTCGATCTCGATGCGCGCAACGCCCGCACGGTCGAGCGAGGTCTTCAGCAGAGAACGGATCTTGATGTCCTCGGCGACGTAGTCGCTGTACTTCTGCCCCGACTTGGTGCTGTCGGAGAACCAGCGCGACACGTGGTCGGTGGTGATGCCCAGACGGAAACCGTAGGGGTTGACCTTCTGTCCCATTACTTCTTCCCTGCCTTGGTGGATCTCGACGTCGCTCGATCACCGGTGGTCGAGCCCGCGATCTCGCCGACCATGTGGTCGGGGGTGGCGAGCACCACGGTGATGTGGCTGGTGCGCTTGAGGATCTTGAAGGCGCGGCCCTGGGCGCGCGGCTGGAACCGCTTCAGGGTCGTTCCCTCGTCGACGTAGGCCTTCGCCACGACGAGGTCCTGCTCGTCCAGGAAGGTGTTCGAGGCATCCGCCTTGACGCGCGCGTTGGCGATCGCGGAGGCGACGAGCTTGTACACGGGCTCGCTCGCACCCTGGGGCGCGAACTTCAGGATGGCCAGGGCCTCCTGTGCCTGCTTGCCGCGGATCATGTTGACGACGCGGCGAGCCTTCATGGGGGTGACGCGGATGTGCTTCACGCGTGCGATCGACTCGACCATCAGCGACGGCGTCCCTTCTTGTCGTCCTTCTCGTGTCCACGGAAGGTGCGGGTGGGCGAGAACTCGCCGAGCTTGTGGCCCACCATGGTCTCGGTGACGAACACCGGGATGTGCTTGCGACCGTCGTGCACGGCGATCGTGTGACCCAGCATCGCCGGGATGATCATCGAGCGACGCGACCAGGTCTTGATCACGTTCTTGGCTCCGGCCTCATTCGCCTTCACGACCTTCTGCAGCAGGTGGTCGTCGACGAAGGGGCCCTTCTTCAGACTGCGTGGCATCTTCGGATCTCCTACTTGCGCTTCTTGCCGACGTTGCGGCGACGGACGATCAGCTGGTCACTGGGGAGGTTGCGCTTGCGGGTGCGACCTTCCTTCTGGCCCCACGGGGTGACGGGGTGACGTCCACCGGACGTCTTGCCCTCACCACCGCCGTGCGGGTGGTCCACCGGGTTCATGGCGACACCGCGGACGGTCGGGCGGACACCCTTCCAGCGCATGCGACCGGCCTTGCCCCAGTTGATGTTCGACTGCTCGGCGTTGCCGACCTCGCCGATCGTGGCGCGGCAGCGCACGTCGACGTTGCGGATCTCGCCCGATGGAAGCCGCAGCTGCGCGTACGGGCCGTCCTTGGCGACCAGGCGCACCGAGGCGCCGGCCGAACGCGCCAACTTGGCGCCGCCCCCGGGACGGAGCTCGATCGCGTGGATGACGGTACCGACCGGGATGTTCTTGAGCGGCAGGTTGTTGCCGGGCTTGATGTCCGCGGCGGGGCCGGATTCGACGATGTCGCCCTGGCTGAGCTTGTTCGGGGCGATGATGTAGCGCTTGGTGCCGTCCACGAAGTGCAGGAGCGCGATGCGCGCCGTGCGGTTCGGGTCGTACTCGATGTGCGCGACCTTGGCGTTGACGCCGTCCTTGTCGGTGCGCTTGAAGTCGATCACGCGGTACTGGCGCTTGTGTCCGCCACCGATGTGGCGCGTCGTGATGCGACCGGCGTTGTTGCGACCACCCGTCTTGGGCAGCGGCTTGAGCAGCGACTTCTCCGGCGTCGAACGCGTGATCTCGGCGAAGTCCGCCACCGAGGAACCGCGACGACCGGGGGTCGTGGGCTTGTACTTGCGAATAGCCATGTCTGTTCTCCTGAAGCCCTAGCCGACAGCCGTGAAGATGTCGATCGAACCGGACTTGAGCGTGACGATCGCACGCTTGGTGTCCTTGCGCTTGCCCGTGCCGAACCGCGTGCGGCGGGTCTTGCCGGTGCGGTTCAGGGTGTTGACCGAGCCGACCTTGACGCTGAAGATCTTCTCGATGGCGAGCTTGATCTCGGTCTTGTTGGCGCGGGGGTCCACCTCGAAGGTGTACTTGCCATCGTCGATGAGGCTGTAGCTCTTCTCCGAGACGACCGGCGCGAGGATGATGTCGCGCGGGTCCTTGTACGTGGTCGCGGTCATTCGCCCGCCTCCTTCGCGGTAGTCGCCTTGGCGGCGCTCTTCGAGCCGACGAAGGCGTCGAAGGAACCCTTCGTGAAGACGATGTCGTCGGCGACGATCACGTCGTACGCGTTGAGCTGGTCGACCCACAGCACGTGGACGGCCGGCAGGTTGCGCAGGCTCTTGGCGCTGACCTCGTCGGTGCGCTCGAGCACGACGAGCACGTTGCGGCCGGCGATGCCCGCGAGCACGGCGGCGGCCCCCTTCGTCGACGGCACGTTGCCCTTGCCGAAGGAGTCGACGATCGTGAGGCGCTCACCGCGAGCGCGGTCGGAGATCGCGCCGAGCAGGGCCGCCGAGATCATCTTCTTGGGGGTGCGCTGCGAGTAGTCGCGCGGCTGCGGTCCGTGGACGGTGCCGCCGCCGCGGTGCTGCGGCATGCGCACCGAGCCCTGGCGGGCACGACCGGTGCCCTTCTGCTTGAACGGCTTGACACCGGAACCGGAGACCTCGCCGCGGCCCTTGGTCTTGTGCGTGCCCTGGCGCGCCGCAGCGAGCTGGGCGACGACGACCTGGTGGATGAGCGGCACGTTGGTCTGCACGTCGAAGATCGCCGCGGGCAGGTCGACCGAACCGGTCTTCTTGCCGCTGGTGTCGATGACGTCGAGGGATGCGACGGTGCCGTTTGAGTTCGTAGGCATGAGCTACGCCCCCTTCACTGCGTTGCGGACGAACACGATGCGACCGCGGGCTCCGGGAACGGCGCCCTTGACGAGCAGCAGCCCCTTCTCGAGATCGACCGAGTGGACGGTGAGGTTCAGCACGGTGACGCGGTCGCCACCCATGCGGCCCGCCATGCGCATGCCCTTGAACACGCGGCTGGGGGTCGAGGATGCGCCGATCGAGCCGGGCTTGCGGTGGTTGCGGTGCGAACCGTGGCTGGAGGAGACGCCCTTGAAGTTGTGGCGCTTCATGACGCCGGCGAAGCCCTTGCCCTTGGAGGTGCCGACGACATCCACCTTCGAACCGGGCTCGAAGATGTCGACGGCGAGCTCCTGGCCGAGGCTGTAGTCGCTCGTGTCATCCGTGCGCAGCTCCGTGAGGTGGCGGCGCGGCGTCACGCCGGCCTTCTCGAAGTGGCCGGTGAGGGGCTGGGTGACCTTGCGCGGGTCGATCTGGCCGTAGGCGATCTGCACGGCGCTGTAGCCGTCGATCTCGGGCGTGCGCAACTGGGTCACGACGTTCGGGCTGATCTCGACCACGGTCACGGGCACGAGCTTGTTGTTCTCGTCCCAGACCTGGGTCATGCCGAGCTTGGTGCCCAGCAGTCCCTTGATCGTCTTGGTGGTAGACATTGCTTTCCTCTGGCTCTCGAGCTGACTAGAGCTTGATCTCGATGTTGACATCCGCCGGCAGGTCGAGCCGCATGAGCGAGTCGACGGCCTTGGGGGTCGGGTCGATGATGTCGATGAGCCGCTTGTGGGTGCGCTTCTCGAAGTGCTCGCGGCTGTCCTTGTACTTGTGGGGGGAGCGGATCACGGCGATCACGTTCTTCTCGGTCGGCAGCGGGACGGGTCCCACGACCGTGGCGCCCGCGCGGGTCACCGTGTCGACGATCTTGCGCGCCGAAGAGTCGATGACCTCGTGGTCGTACGACTTGAGTCGGATGCGGATCTTCTGTCCCGCCATGACGTGCTCTCTTCCTGTTGTGCACCTGAGCTGCTCAGCCACTCGGACCGCACGGCTCTCGCCGCCCGGCACTGCTGCTTTCGCACCACTGTTTATGTGTCAATGACCGGCTCCCGGCACGCGGGCGTACTTCTACCCT
The DNA here is from genome assembly GCA_049305635.1 of Rhodoglobus sp. Classification (GTDB taxonomy): domain Bacteria; phylum Actinomycetota; class Actinomycetes; order Actinomycetales; family Microbacteriaceae; genus Rhodoglobus. The sequence continues at coordinate 7,156 of JBAQPI010000001.1, forward strand.
CGAGCCCTGGGAGTCGATTTAAGCTTGGTCCTGCTCCCCGCGGCCTAGCCCCTGGCGCTTCTGCGACGGACTATGCACTGCCTGGAAGTGATCCGCGCACGCGAGGCGGCGGAATGTTGAACTAGACGAGTTTGCCACACCGCGGCATTTGCTGCAACCCGGGCGTGTCGCGGGCACCTGGTCCAGGACCCCCCGAGCGTGCCGAAGCCGAGCCCGCGACCGCGAACGACACCGATCACGAGCCGGACCGCCACACGATGAGGCCCACGTCCACGAACGTGAAGATGAGCAGCGGACCCTCCGTGAGGAGGGCTCGGCGGGCGCCGCCGCAACGACGACGAAGGGGCCGGACCTCGCGGCCCGACCCCTGTGTCTCGACCCGGCTCGACAACCGAGCAGTCGACTCGACCTACTTCAGGATCTTGGTCACCTTGCCGGCGCCCACGGTGCGACCACCCTCACGGATGGCGAAGCCGAGGCCCTCCTCCATGGCGATGGGCTGAATCAGCTCGACCGTCAGCTCGGTGGTGTCGCCGGGCATGACCATCTCGGTGCCCTCGGGCAGCGTGATGACGCCAGTGACGTCCGTGGTGCGGAAGTAGAACTGCGGACGGTAGTTCGCGTAGAACGGGTTGTGACGCCCGCCCTCATCCTTGGACAGGATGTACGCGGTGCCCTCGAACTGGGTGTGCGGCGTGACCGAACCCGGCTTGACGACGACCTGGCCGCGCTCGACATCCTCGCGCTTGGTGCCGCGGAGCAGCAGACCGCAGTTCTCGCCGGCCCAGGCCTCATCGAGCTGCTTGTGGAACATCTCGATGCCCGTGACCGTGGTCTTCTGGGTGGGGCGGATGCCGACGATCTCGACGTCCGAGTTGATCGCGAGCGTGCCGCGCTCGGCGCGGCCCGTGACGACGGTGCCACGACCGGTGATCGTGAACACGTCCTCGATCGGCATGAGGAACGGCTTGTCCTTGTCGCGCACCGGGTCCGGCACGGACTCGTCGACGGCATTCATGAGGTCGAGGATGGACTGGGTCCACTTCTCGTCACCCTCGAGGGCCTTGAGGCCGGAGACGCGCACGACGGGAGCGTTGTCGCCGTCGAAGCCCTGGCTGGAGAGCAGCTCGCGCACCTCGAGCTCGACGAGCTCCAGGATCTCCTCGTCATCGACCATGTCGGACTTGTTGAGCGCGACGAGCAGGTAGGGCACGCCGACCTGCTTGGCCAGCAGCACGTGCTCGCGGGTCTGCGCCATCGGGCCGTCGGTGGCCGCGACGACGAGGATCGCGCCGTCCATCTGCGCGGCACCGGTGATCATGTTCTTGATGTAGTCCGCGTGGCCGGGGGCGTCGACGTGCGCGTAGTGGCGCTTCGGCGTCTCGTACTCGACGTGCGAGATGTTGATCGTGATGCCGCGCTGGCGCTCCTCGGGAGCGGAGTCGATCGACGCGAAGTCACGCTGGACGTTGGTCGCCGACGGGTACTTGTCCGCGAGCACCTTGGAGATGGCGGCGGTGAGCGTCGTCTTGCCGTGGTCGACGTGACCGATCGTTCCGATGTTTACGTGCGGCTTGGTCCGCTCGAACTTGGCCTTAGCCACTGTGGGTCCTCCTCAGGACTCGGTTGCGGTGCACCCGGATGGATTTCCGGCTGCTGTGCGAATTGGGTTGGGGATATGTTAGTTGATTTGGGTTGCGATCCGTCGGGGCGCCGCTGCAAGCACCGGTGCCCCTCCGGTGAGTGACTTCGTCATTCGCCCTTGTTCTTCTGGACGATCTCGTCGGCGACGGCCTTCGGGACCTCCGCGTAGCTGTCGAACGTCATGGAGTAGACCGCGCGTCCGGAGGTCTTCGACCGGAGGTCGCCGACGTATCCGAACATCTCCGACAACGGCACCTTGGCGGTGACGACCTTGACGCCGGTGGCATCCTCCATGGACTGGATCTGCCCGCGCCGGGAGTTCAGGTCGCCGATCACGTCGCCCATGTACTCCTCGGGCGTGCGCACCTCGACGGCCATGAGCGGCTCGAGCAGCACCGGGCTCGCCTTGCGCGCGGCCTCCTTGTAGGCCATCGAGCCGGCGATCTTGAACGCCATCTCCGAGGAGTCCACGTCGTGCGCTGCGCCGTCCACGAGCGTCGCCTTGACGCCCACGGTCGGGTAGCCGGCGAGCACGCCGACCTGCATCGCATCCTGGATGCCGTGGTCGACCGAGGGGATGTACTCGCGCGGCACGCGACCACCGGTCACGCCGTTGACGAACTCGTACGTGGTCTCGGGGGTGACCTCGAGCGGCTCGAGGGTGATCTGCACCTTCGCGAACTGGCCGGAACCGCCGGTCTGCTTCTTGTGGGTGTAGTCGTACTTCTCGACCGTCTTGCGGATGGTCTCGCGGTAGGCCACCTGCGGCTTGCCGACGTTGGCCTCGACGTTGAACTCGCGCTTCATGCGGTCCACGAGGATGTCCAGGTGCAGCTCGCCCATGCCCTTGATGATGGTCTGGCCGGTGTCCTGGTTCTGCTCGGTGCGGAACGTCGGGTCCTCTTCGGCGAGCTTCTGGATCGCGGTGCCCAGCTTCTCCTGGTCGGCCTTCGTCTTCGGCTCGATCGCGACCTCGATGACCGGGGCCGGGAACGTCATCGACTCGAGGACGACCTGGTTGTTGGAGTCGCTCAGGGTGTCACCGGTCGTGGTGTCCTTGAGGCCGATGACCGCGTAGATGTGGCCGGCGGTGACAGAGTCGACCGGGTTCTCCTTGTTGGCGTGCATCTGGAAGATCTTGCCGATGCGCTCCTTCTTGCCCTTGGTCGAGTTGACCACCTGGCCGCCCGACTCGAGCTTGCCCGAGTAGACGCGGATGTAGGTGAGGCGACCGAAGAAGGGGTGCGTCATGATCTTGAACGCGAGGGCGGAGAAGGGCTCGCTCGAGTCGGCGTGCCGCTCGATGATCTTCTCCTCGTCGCGCACGTCGTGACCCTCGATCGCCGGCATGTCCAGCGGGGAGGGCAGGTAGTCGACGACGGCATCCAGCATCGGCTGCACGCCGCGGTTCTTGAACGCCGAGCCGCACAGCACGGGGTAGAGCTCGCTGGCGATGGTGAGCTTGCGGATCGCGGCCTTGATCTCGGCGACGCTGAAGTCGGTGTCGCCCTCGAGGTAGCGCTCGAGCAGGTCGTCGTCGGCCTCGGCCACGGTCTCGATCAGGATCGCGCGGTACTCGTTCGCCTTCTCGACGAGGTCGGCCGGGATCTCCTCGATCGCGTACTTCGCGCCCAGTTCGACGTCACCCTTCGAGTCGCCGCGCCACGTGAGCGCGCGCATCTCGACGAGGTCGACGACCCCCTCGAAGGTGTTCTCGAAGCCGATGGGCAGCTGGATGACCAGCGGCTTGGCGCCGAGGCGCTTGATGATGGTCTCGACCGTGTAGTAGAAGTCGGCGCCGAGCTTGTCCATCTTGTTGACGAAGCAGATGCGCGGCACGTCGTACTTGTCGGCCTGGCGCCACACCGTCTCCGACTGGGGCTCCACGCCCTCCTTGCCGTCGAAGACCGCGACCGCGCCGTCGAGCACGCGGAGGTTGCGCTCCACCTCGACCGTGAAGTCCACGTGGCCGGGGGTGTCGATGATGTTGAGCTGGATGCCGTTCCAGAAACAGGTCGTCGCGGCGGACGTGATCGTGATGCCGCGCTCCTGCTCCTGCGCCATCCAGTCCATCGTCGCGGCCCCGTCGTGCACCTCGCCGATCTTGTGGGTGATGCCGGTGTAGAACAGGATGCGCTCGGTCGTGGTGGTCTTGCCGGCATCGATGTGCGCCATGATGCCGAAGTTGCGGACCTTGGTGAGGTCGGTGAGCACGTCCTGTGCCACGGGGGTTCCTTACTTTCGGAAGTCGGTTTCGGGTCTCAAGTCGAGCCGAGCGCCGGGACGGCGCTCGGGGTGGTGGGTCGG
>JBAQPI010000002.1:0-7571 GCA_049305635.1 Rhodoglobus sp.
ACCCTCGCGCGTCGCGCTGCCGCCGCACGCGCCGTCACGAGCTGGCTCGCCCGCACGAACGCGACGTCGACGGATGCCGCGGCCCGCCTCAAGGCGCCCAAGTCCGACCACCGCCTGCCCCGCGTGCTCAGCCGGGAGCAGGTGGACTCCATCCTCGCCCGCGTCGCGGACCGGGCGGACACCGGGGACCCGATCGCCCTGCGCGACCTCGCGGTCGTCGAGCTGCTCTACGCCTCCGCGCTGCGCGTGAGCGAGCTGACCGGGCTCGCGATCCGCGACGTGGACCTGGGCCGGCAGACCGTGCGCGTGCTCGGCAAGGGCGCCAAGGAGCGGGTGGTGCCCTTCGGCATCCCCGCGCGCCGCGCGATCGTCGCCTGGCTCGAACGGGGCAGGCCGACGCTGCCCGCCGAGGCGGCGGCGCTGTTCGTCGGCGCGAAGGGTGGGCGGCTGGCCAACCGTGCCGTGTACGAACTCGTCTCGAGCCTGCTCGCGACGATCCCGGGCTCGGGCCCGTCGGGCCCGCACACGCTGCGTCACACCGCGGCGACGCACCTCCTCGACGGCGGTGCCGACCTGCGGGCGGTGCAGGAGATGCTGGGGCATGCGAGTCTCGGCACGACGCAGCTGTACACCCACGTCTCGACCGAGCGGCTCAAGGAGAGCTACCGCATCGCCCATCCGAGGGCGTAGGCCGCCACCGGCCGCCTCCTCAGCTTTTTCCCGAAATGACGGAGTTCCGCAGGGAATGGGGCGGCGAAGCCCGCAACTCGCGACTGATGGCGCCGGATCTCCGTCATTTCGGAAGGCCGGCGTCACGCGCTCGGGTGGACATCTTCCTCGTCACGCGCGCCCGGGAGGAGGCGGTCGAGCAGGCAGTGCGCTCACGAGGCGCCATTGCCGGTCGTGCGCACCTCCGCGACTCCTGATCTTCTGTTCCACACCCTGACGCGTTGGCGCAGTTCTTCAGGAGTCGCGGCGATGGTCGGGCGCGGCGGCGACTCCGGGGCGGTGTGCGAGGGTGGACGGCTCAGCGGGTCGGCAGCAGCACGGAGTACGGGAGCCCGCCGAGCAGCAGCAGCGGGTTGACATACTGCCCGTCGAGCCGCACGCCGAAGTGCAGACATGGGGATGCGCAGTGCCCGGGCACGACGGAGCCGATGAGTTCGCCCCGCCGCACGGGGGTGCCCGCCGTGAGCGTCGAGGTGACCGGCTCGTAGCTGGAGATGAGCCCGCCCGGGTGCCGGATCGAGAGCACCGGACGGTCCACGACGATGCCGGCGAAGTGCACGACCCCGGGCGCCGGGGCCGTCACCACCCCGTCCGCCGTGCGGAGGTCGATGCCGCGGTGACCCGGGCCGTATGGCGTCGCGGGGGCGAGGTAGGGCCGCACGATCGAGTGCGGGGCCGCCACCGGCCACGCCCAGCTCGGCGCCGGGATCGCGAGCGGGGCGGACAGGAGGCAGAGGATGGCGAGGGCGCGTCGCATCCCTCCACCTTCGACCGGCGGTGGTGCGCGTCGCGGCGATCATCGTCGGCAGTGGAGAACCGGATCTCCAGTGCTACCATTGGGGACAGCATCCGGGAAACCGGATGACTACGCGTGCCCGTCGTTCATCGAACACAAGCCGCCCACTCCATCAGTCCCCGCGAACGCGGGGTGGAGCGTGTGCGCGGGCACCAGGTTCCGAGCCGACCGGCCCGGATGACAACTGAGAAGAAGGAGTACGGCCATGGCCGTCGTCACCATCCGCCAGCTGCTCGACAGCGGCGTGCACTTCGGGCACCAGACCCGCCGGTGGAACCCGAAGATGAAGCGCTTCATCCTCACCGAGCGAAGCGGCAGCCACATCATCGACCTGCAGCAGTCGCTCGCCTACATCGACAAGACCTACGACTACGTCAAGGAGACCGTCGCGCACGGCGGCACGATCCTGTTCGTCGGCACCAAGAAGCAGGCCCAGAACACGATCGCCGAGCAGGCCACCCGCGTCGGCCAGCCCTACGTCAACCAGCGTTGGCTCGGCGGGCTGCTCACCAACTTCCAGACCGTCTCCAAGCGCCTCGCGCGCATGAAGGAGCTCGAGGAGCTCGACTTCGAGGACACCACCAAGAGCGGCTTCACCAAGAAGGAACTGCTCATCAAGAAGCGCGAGCTCGACAAGCTGCACAAGTCGCTCGGCGGCATCCGCAACCTCACGAAGACCCCGTCCGCGGTGTGGATCGTCGACACCAAGAAGGAGCACCTCGCGATCGACGAGGCGCACAAGCTCGGCATCCCGGTCATCGCGATTCTGGACTCCAACTGCGATCCCGACGAGGTGCAGTACCCGATCCCTGGCAACGATGACGCGATCCGTTCGGTCGGTCTGCTGACCCGCATCGTCGCCGACGCCGCGGCCGAGGGTCTCATCCAGCGCCACCAGAAGCCCGAGGCCGGCGTCGAGGTCGAGCCGCTCGCGGCGTGGGAGGCGGAGCTGCTGGCCGCCTCCGAGACCCCGACCGATGTCGCCGAGCAGATCGAGGCCGTCGACGGTCTCGTCGGCTCCGACACGCCTGACGCGGCCGCCGTCGTCGCGGTCGTCGACGCCGAGGTGCCCGTCGAGGAGAACGACGCGGATGCCGTCGTCGCCGAGCACGAGGCCGCCGCGGACGCGACGGTCGTGCCCGAGCACCACGTCGAGTCGGACGCGGAGACCGAGGCCAAGATCGTGGCCGAGGCGACCGAGTCCGAGAAGAAGCCCGCAGCCAAGCCCGCCGCCAAGAAGTAAGGACCCACACCAATGGCAGACGTCAGCCTCGCCGACATCAAGGCCCTGCGCGACCGCCTCGGCACGGGCATGGTCGACACCAAGAACGCGCTCGTCGAAGCCGAGGGCGACATCGAGAAGGCCGTCGAGATCCTGCGCCTCAAGGGGGCCAAGGGCAACGCGAAGCGCGCCGACCGCTCCACCAGCGAGGGCCTCATCGCCGCGGTGCACAGTGCGACCGCCACCACGATGATCGAGCTCGCGTGCGAGACCGACTTCGTGGCGAAGAACGAGAAGTTCATCGCGCTCGGGGACAAGGTGCTCGCCGCGCTCGCCGATTCGGGCGCCGAGACGGTGGATGCCGCGCTTGCGGTACCGCTCGACGGCGGCACCGCCGGGTCCGTCATCGACGACCAGGCCGCCGTGCTCGGCGAGAAGGTCGAACTGCGCCGCATCGTGCGCATCCCGGGCGAGAAGTTCGAGATCTACCTGCACCGCACCTCGAAGGACCTGCCGCCGCAGATCGGCGTCGTCGTCGCCTACACGGGTGACGACGCCGAGACCGCGCGCAGCGTGGCCCAGCACATCTCGTTCGCGGACCCGACCTACCTCGCCCGCGAGGACGTTCCGCCGGCCGATGTCGAGAACGAGCGTCGCATCGTCGAGGAGATCAGCCGCGGCGAGGGCAAGCCGGAGGCCGCCCTGCCGAAGATCGTCGAGGGTCGCCTCGGCGCCTTCTTCAAGCAGGTCGCCCTGCTCGAGCAGGACTACGCGCGGGACAACAAGCTGACCGTCAAGAAGGTGCTTGCGGATGCCGGCCTCACCGTGACCGGCTTCGCCCGGTTCAAGGTCGGCGCCTAGCCGCCCTCGGCCGCCCGGGACGCCGCCGTCACCGTCCCTGGCTGGTGAGATGCCGGTTGAGCTTGTCGCCTTCGATGTCCAGGTCGGGCAGGATGCGCTCGAGCCATCGAGGCAGCCACCAGGCCTTGTCTCCGACGATGGCCATGATCGCGGGCACGAGGGTCATGCGCACGACGAAGGCGTCGATCAGGACTCCGATGGCGAGGGCGAAGCCGACCTGGGCGATCATGGGCTCGGCGTTGAAGATGAATCCCGCGAACACGCTCGTCATGATGATGGCTGCCGCGACGACGACGCGGCTGGCGACGGCGAATCCGCGGGTGACCGACTCGACGCCATGCCGGCCGTGGACGTGCGCTTCCTTCATCGAGGAGACGAGGAAGACCTCGTAGTCCATGGCGAGGCCGTAGAGGACGCCGGTGACGATGATCGGCAGCAGGCTCAGCACGGGCGCGGTCGCGTCCATTCCGAACAGCGGCTGCAGCCATCCCCATTGGAACACGGCTGTCGTGGCGCCGAACGTCGCGACGACGCTGAGGAGGAACCCGACGGTGGCCTTGATGGGCACGATGATCGAGCGGAACACCAGCAGCAGCACGATGAGCGAGAGCCCGACGACGACCGCGATGTAGAGCGGCAGCACGTCGGCGAGGCGGTCGGAGACATCGATGGCGAGCGCCGAGAACCCGGTGATCCCGACGTCCACCCCCCAGTCGGCCGAGAACCCGTCGGCCCGTTCCCGGAGCTCGCCGACCAGGTCGGCGGTTGCGGTCGAGGTCGGCGCGGTCTCGGGGATGAGCGAGAACACCGCGGTGGTGCCGTCCTCGTCGAGGCCTCCGAGGCTGACGGCCTCGACCCCGTCGATGGCCGTGAGTTCTTCGTAGAGGCCGGCGAGGTCGCCGGTGGGGATGGGGTCCCCGTCGTCGCTGGTGGCCATGAGCACCAGGGGTCCGTTGTAGCCTTCGCCGAAGCCGTCGCTGACGACCTCGAAGCTCTGCCGCTGTGACGTATCGGTGTCGTAGCTCGCACCGGAGGGCAGGCCGAGGGTCATGCTGAGGGCGGGAATGGCGATGACCCCGGCGACCGCGATCGCACCAGCCGCGGCGACATAGCGGTGCCTGGTGAGCAGGCCCGACCAGGCGTTCGCGACCCGGTGCGACGATCCGGCGTCCCGCGCGGTCCCCGCGCTCAGGCGAGCCCTGGACGAACAGATGCGCTCCCCGATGATCCCGAGCAGCGCGGGAAGGAGCGTGAGCGCCGAGAGCACGGCGAGGACCACGGTGGCCGCGGCGGCCAGCGCCATCGTCGTCAGCAGCTGGATGTTCACGACCAGAAGGGCCATCAGGGCGATGACCACCGTCGAGCCGGCGAAGAGCACGGCGCTGCCGGCGGTGCCGAGTGCGCGGCCGGTAGCCTCGGGCGCGGGCAGGTGCTGGTCGAGGATGAAGCGTCGCTGCCGGTTGACGATGAACAGGGCGTAGTCGATGCCGACCGCGAGCCCGAGCATGAGCGCGAGCACCGCGGTCAGGGAGTGTATCTGCAAGACGTTCGAGAGCGCGAACGCCCCGCCCACCCCGACGGCGACCCCGGCGAGGGCCGAGACGAGGGGGAGGCCTGCGGCGAGGAGGGAGCCGAGGGCGGCGATCAGCACCAGCGCAGCGATGGCGACACCGGCGATCTCCCCGATGCCGATGAGCTCCGGGACCTGGATCATCGTCGCCGAGGGCAGCACCTCGATCGCCTGTCCGGCAACGGCGGCCTCGGCGAGCTCGACGGTGTGCCCGACGGTTCCTTCGGGCAGCTCGAAGGTCTGGGCGTCGAACACGAACTGGAAGAGCGCCGTCTCGCCGTCCTCGGAGATCACGACGCCGGGCACCGGCTGCTGGTCCACGAGCAGCGGTCGCGGTCCATCGGCGGACGTCGCGTTCGCCGCGTCGACCTGCGCTATCGCGCCCGCCGCCTGCACGAGGACGCTGTCGGCTCCCTTGGCCATCTCCTCGGCCATTCGTTCACGGGCGTCGATGACGTGGTCGGTCGTGGAGATCTCGTCGACGGCGTCCAACAACGCGTCGAGGTTGTCGCCGTCGTCGATGCGCTCGCCGTCGGTGGCGTGGAAGGCGATGATGCCCTGTCCTCCCGAGGCGTCCGGCAGGCGTTCGGCGAGTTCATCGATGACCTCCTGAGCAGGGGTGCCGTCGATGCGGATCTCGTTGCTCAGCCGGGGCGGGTTCATCGCGAGGAACCCGACGAGCACGCCGACGATCAGTGCCCAGGCACCGAGGATGTACCACGGCTTGGTATGGGCGAGCTTTCCCCAGCGATACAGGAACGACGACACGTGTGAACTCCTCATCCGGCGCACCCCGGGGGTGGCCGGAGTGGTGCACCTTCGCGACCAAGTGATAGTGAGCTATCAAAGTGATAGTCTCATATCACCAGGTGCGACGTTGCCAAGTCACCGCGAACCGCCCGTGAACACCGCGGTCGAACGCGGCCCTGTACCCTGAAGACCGTGACCGAAGACATGCCCCGCCGTGTGATGCTCAAGCTCTCGGGAGAGGCGTTCGGCGGAGGGTCGCTCGGCGTGAACCCCGATGTGGTCGCCGCCATCGCGAGAGAGATCGCCGTGGCATCCGCCGAGGGCGTCGAGGTCGCGATCGTCGTCGGCGGCGGCAACTTCTTCCGCGGCGCCGAACTCAGCCAGCGCGGCATGGACCGCGGTCGCGCCGACTACATGGGCATGCTCGGCACGGTCATGAACGCGCTCGCCCTGCAGGACTTCCTCGAGCAGGCCGGCGCCGCCACGCGCGTGCAGTCCGCGATCTCGATGACCCAGGTCGCCGAGCCCTACATCCCGCGCCGCGCCGAGCGGCACCTCGAGAAGGGCCGCGTCGTGATCTTCGGCGCCGGGGCCGGGTTGCCGTACTTCTCGACCGACACCGTCGCGGCGCAGCGCGCTCTCGAGATCGGCGCCGACGTCGTGCTCGTGGCCAAGAACGGCGTCGACGGCGTCTACGACGCCGATCCGCGCAAGAACAGCAAGGCCGCGCGACTCGACGAGGTCAGCTATCAGGAGGCACTCGTGCAGGGCCTGAAGGTCGTGGACTCGACCGCGTTCAGCCTGTGCATGGACAACGGGATGCCGATGGTCGTCTTCGGCATGGAGCCCGCCGGCAACGTCACCAAGGCCCTCCGCGGCGAGCGGATCGGCACGCTCGTGCACGCCTGAGCCCCCACTACACTCGACAGGGACGAAGGAGAAAGCCGTGATCAGCGACGTTCTGGCCGAGGCCAAAGACAAGATGCAGAAGGCCGTCGAGGTCGCCAAGGACGACTTCGCGACCGTCCGCACCGGTCGCGCCAACCCCGCGCTGTTCCAGAAGGTGCTGGTCGACTACTACGGCACGCCGACCCCGCTCGGGCAACTCGCATCCATGGTCAACCAGGAGGCGCGCACGCTGCTCATCACGCCGTACGACAAGGTCGCGCTCAAGGACATCGAGAAGGCGCTGGTCGCCGCGACCAACCTGGGGGCCAGCGTCGGCAACGACGGCAACGTCATCCGCGCGACCCTGCCCGAGCTCAACGAGGAGCGCCGCAGGGAGTACGTGAAGATCGTGCGCGACAAGGCCGAGCAGGCGCGCGTGGCGCTGCGCAACATCCGCCGCAAGGCCAAGGACGACCTCGATGGCCTCAAGGAGGTCGGCGAGGACGAGATCGCGCGCGCGGAGAAGGACCTCGATGCAGCCACCAAGGCGAGCGTCGATGCGATCGACGAGGCCCTCAAGCGCAAGGAAGCCGAGCTGCTCGAGGTCTGATGGGCGGCGACTTCGAGGAGCAGATCCGGGCGACCAACGAGGCCATCAACGCGCGCACGGGTCGTCCGCTGCTGCGCGCGATCCTCGTCGGACTCCTGCTCGGCGGTGCGCTGCTGGTCAGCCTGCTCGTGATCAAGGAGCTCTA
>JBAQPI010000003.1:0-3980 GCA_049305635.1 Rhodoglobus sp.
GCGTTGATGAGGTCGGCGTCCTCCTCGCCCGCGTAGGGGAACGGGCCCATGCCGAGCAGCCCGTTCTCGGACTGCAGGGTCACGTCGACGCCTGGCGGCAGGCAGTTGGCGACGAGGGTCGGGATGCCGATGCCGAGGTTCACGTAGTCGCCGTCGTGGAGCTCGGATGCCGCGATCGTGGCCATCTGAATGCGCGTCCAGGTCATGACGCCGCTCCTTCCCGCTCGCGCACGGTGCGCTGTTCGATCACTTTCTCGCGGCCGGAGGCGAGCACGAGCCGCTGCACGAAGATGCCGGGGGTCACGACGACGTTCGGGTCGATGTCGCCGAGCTCCACGAGCTCCTCGACCTCGGCGACCGTGACGCGGCCCGCGGTCGCCACGAGCGGGTTGAAGTTGCGCGCCGTGTAGCGGTAGACCAGGTTGCCCTCGGGGTCGGCGCGGTGCGCCCGCACGAGCGCGAGGTCGGCGACGATGCCGCGCTCGAGGATGTAGGTGCGCCCGTCGAACTCGGCGTGCGGTTTGCCCTCGGCGACCTCGGTGCCGACCCCGGTGGGGGTGTAGAACCCGGGGATGCCCGCGCCGCCGGCCCGCAGCCGCTCGGCGAGCGTGCCCTGCGGCGCGAACTCGACCTCGAGCGTGCCGGCGAGGTACTGCTCGGCGAAGAGCTTGTTCTCGCCGACGTAGGAGGCGATGACCTTGCGCACCTGCCCCGCTTCGATGAGCAGACCCAGGCCGTGGCCGTCGATGCCCATGTTGTTGGAGACGACGGTGAGGTCTTTGACGCCGGAGTCGCGCACGGCCTCGATGAGGTCGGTGGGGTTGCCGCTGAGACCGAATCCGCCGACGGCGAGCGTCATGCCGTCGTTCAGCAGGCCCTGCAGCGACTCGGCCGCGCCGGGGTGCAGTTTGGACACGCATCCTCCTTGATCGCTGTCCGCCTTGTGGACAGTTGGAGGGTAACTCCGGCCGGGTTGCGCGGTCAAACCACGCTCGAATCGTGGACCTCGGGTCGCATGATGTCCATAATATGAGCATGGCGGAAGGCGCACAGGTCGTCGAGCGGGTCTCGCGACTGCTCAAGCTCATCGCGGCGAGCGCCTCGGGGGCGTCCACGCGTTCGCTCGTCGAGGGCTCCGGGCTGACCCGGCCCACCGTGCACCGGCTGCTGAGCTCGCTCGCCGACGAGGGGCTCGTGGATCGGGCATCCGGGGCGCGCAACTGGGTGCTCGGGCCGGAGATGTTCCTCATGGGCCTGATCGCGCAGCAGCGCTATGCGGTCGAGGATGTCGCGCGCCCGAGCCTGCAGCGGCTCGCCGACGAGACGGGGGAGAGCGCCTTCCTCTCGGTGCGCCGCGGCCCGGAGTCGGTGTGCCTGCTGCGCGAGGAGGGCAGCTTTCCGGTGCGCTCCTTCGTGCTGCACGTCGGGGCGAGGTTCCCGCTCGGCGTCGGCACGGCGGGCCTCGCGATCATGGCGTTCCTGCCCCCCGAGGGCATCGAGCGGGCCCTCGACGAGACCCGGCCGCGCCGCGCCGCGATGGGACCGCACCACGACGACGCCCACGTGCGCGATCTCGTCGAGCGCACCCGGAGGGTCGGCTACTCGCTCAACCCCGGCCGCATCCTGGAGGGCAGTTGGGGCATGGGTGCTGCGGTCTTCGATGCGCAGGACCAGCCGGCCTGGGCCCTGTCGATCACGGGCATCGAGTCCCGGTTCCGGGACGACCGCCGGCCCGCGCTCGGACGCCTGCTGCTCGAGGAGGCGCACCGGCTGACCCAGCGGATGCGCCTCCCCGGCTGAGCCGGGCGCGTGTTACGGCTTCGCGGCCGCCTTCGGTGCCTCGGGCGCGGGCGCCGCGACGATCGCCTTCCGGCGGGCCCGCCGCACGAGCAGGATGATCACGAGGGTGATGAGCCCCGCGAACACGAGCCACGGCAGCAGCACCCCGAGCGCGACGAGCAGGCCGGCGAAGAACGCGACGAAGGCGTTCCAGCCCGCGATCAGTCCCGAGAGGAACGTGTCCGGCTCGACCACGGGCGCGTCCGCGACGGTGATGAGCGAGAGGGCGATCGTCGACATGCTCACCTGGTCGTCGAGGTAGCGCTGCTGCGCCTTGAGGCTCTCGAGCTCGGCCTGCCGCTCGGAGAGCGCGGTCTCGAGCGCGATGAGCGTCTCGGTGTCGTTCGCGGTCGGCAGCAGGGCGAGCAGCCGGTCGACGGATGCCTGCAGCGCGGTGATGCGCGCCGCGAGGTCCTGCGACTGCATGGTCACGTCTGAGGAGTTGAGCGAGACCTCCCGCACGTCCCCGAGCTCCCGGAGCTTGTCGAGCGTGGCGGTGAGGGTCTGGGCGGGCACGCGCAGGCTGAGTGTCGCGCTGCCCTGGTCCCCGTCCACCGGCGCGTACTCGCTGCGGCCGTCGATGCGACCGCCCGCGGACTCGGTGATGCGCACGGCCTCGGCCGCGGCATCCCTCGGGTCGTCGACGACGATGGTGACCCAGCCGGTGGTGATGACCTGCCGGTCGATGACGTCGCCACCGATCTCCTCGGCGGTGCCGCCGACGGAATCGGGGGCGGAAACGCCCGAGTCGGATTGCAGGGGGGCCCGGGACTCCGTCTCGGAGCCACTCAGGGCTGCGCACCCGGTGAGGGTGAGCGCGGAGAGCAGCAGTGCCGTGGTGATCGTGATTGTGCGCCTCATGGCGATCACGCTACGAGCACCCGACCCTGAGCACTACCCAACGTTTGTCACGATTCGGTCGTCAGCGGCCGCGGAGGGACTCGCTGCGCGACTGAGGCCGGGCTATCCTCGGTGCTGTCGGCGGTTTCGCCGCATTTCCGGATGAGGGAGTTGCAGCATGGGATTCATCGACGACGCCAAGGAGAACATCACCGAAGGCTTCGAGAAGGCCAAGGACGTGGCCGGTGACGCCGGCGAGTTCGTCAAGGAGAAGGCCGGGGATGTCGCGGACTTCGCCAAGGACAAGGTCGAGGACGTCAAGCACCTCGTCGGCGGCGATGACGACACCACGCCGCCCGCAGCCACCCCGCCGGCCGCGCCGCCGGCGAGCTGAGTCTCGAGAACCCGGTCGAACGGGAGCCCTGACCGGCGTCCGTTCCTCGTTAGGCTCGTCGCATGAGCTGGTGGCGTCCCGCGCGGTTGCACGTCGCGTTCGACACCGGCAACGGGCCGCCCGTCGTGCTACTGCATGGCATCGCCTCCTCCTCGGTGACCTTCCAGTTCCTCGTGCCGCTCATCGCAACCCACCACCGGGTCATCGCGATCGACCTGCTCGGCTTCGGCCGGTCGCCCGCCCCGGAGTCCGCGACGTTCACGATCGACGATCACGTCTCCGCCGTGGCACGCACGATCGCGGCGCTCCGGCTGAAGGAGCCCTTCGTGCTCGTGGGGCACTCCATGGGCTCGATCATCGCCACGCGGTACGCGGCGCGGAACCCGAGACGGCTGCAGAAGCTCGTGCTCGTGAGCCCGCCGGTCTACATCCCGCCCGCCGCGGTGGGCGACTGGCGCGACCGCACGACGATGGACTTCTACCTGCGCCTCTACGACTTCCTGCGCAACAACAAGGAGTTCACGATCACGGCGGCGGCGAACCTCGCCCGGCTCTCCCCGATCAAGAACCTCCTCGATGTCAGTGAGGCGAATTGGCGCGCGTTCGCGCTGTCCCTCCAGAACGCCATCCAGACCCAGACGACCGTGAGCGATCTCGCGGCGGTGCGCGTGCCCGTCGAGATGGTCTACGGTGCGCTCGACCCGCTGCTGGCGTCGGCCGGCATCCGCATCCTGGAGCAGTTGCGCAACGTGCGGGTCCACCGCGTCGAGGTCTCGGACCACATCATCCGGCCCCGCATGGCGCGCGTGCTCGCCGCAGCGATCGACGCCCCGCAGTGAAGCGGCTGCCGCGGGCGCCGACCGCGTAGAGCCGTGGTTCGCGGCACATCGATCGAGATGGTTGACTC
>JBAQPI010000004.1:0-1732 GCA_049305635.1 Rhodoglobus sp.
ATCGCATCGGCGACCTGCTCGGGCGTCATCATGCGACGCTTCGCCGTGAGGGTCACCGCCTCCCCGTCGGCCGCGGCCCGCTGCACATACGCGGCCACCTGCTCCAGCCATGACGGGCGCGCCCCGGCGCTGGCACGCACGTCCTCCGGGTTGATCGTCAAGCTCCTCATCGTCATGACCCCATCGTACCGCCAAATGCACAGTCTGGACAATGCAAGTGTTCATAGCGTATCGTCTCCACTTCCTCAGAACAGGCCCGCGAAGGCGTCATCCATGATGTCGGCGGTTATGGGGTCGACCATCTCGGCGGTGACGACGTAGCTGTTGCGGGTGACCTGCTCGCTGGCGTGGCCGAGCAGCCGGGAGGCGATGGTGATGCCTACGGCGGCTTCCACGATGGTCGCAGCGGTGCGGCGGAAGATGTGCGTCGAGAACTCGTCCGTGTCGATCCCCGCTGCGCGCAACGCCTGCTCGTTGTCGTCCACGAAGGTGCGCAGCAGCCGCTCGAAGTTGCTGACGGTCATCGGCTTGCCGGTCTTCGTGGCGAACAGGGATGCCTCCGCCGCGGTGCCGGCATGAGCGAGCTGGCCGCGAATCGCGGCAGCGGCGAAGCTCGGCAAGGCGATGCGGCGCTTCTGCCTCGTGCGCTTGGGGGCGGGCTTGCGCTTGCTGCCCCCTTTCTTGCTGTACTGGATCGTCGCATCCACGAGCGCCGTCGGCGGGTTCGCGGTAATATCCACGTCACACCGGCGCAGCGCGAGCACTTCGCCGATGCGCTGGCTGGTGCCGACCATGATCCACATCCCGTTCTCCAGCACCGTGACGTTGGGCCGCGGCCCACGCCCGTCTTCGAGCCGCCAGACGTGCATGAGTCGCTGCACGACGATGAGCTGCTCCGGGGTGAGCACCGAGGTCTTCTTCTCGGGCAGAGGCAGCCGCCGAGCGTCCCGCACCGGATTCGAGACGAGCACGTCGTACTCGATGCCGGTCAGGCACACCTGCGACAGCACCGACCGCGCCTTGCGCGCAGCCGACAGGGAGCGGCTTTCCAGGATGCCCGCCAGGATGCGGTTGCAGCGCCGCACGGTGAAATCGCGCAGCATCAGCTCGCCGCAGGTGGGCACGATGACGTTGCGGATCGTCGCCTCGTACACGTCCAGCGTGGAGTCCTCGACGGTGCCCGAGTGCGTCTTGTCGCGCAGGAACACGATGCACGCCTGGGCGATGGTCGAGTCCCGGCTGATCGTCGGCCCACCCGTTTCGGTGCGGATCGCCTCGGCCTTGGCGCGCAGCGCGACGGTGGCCTCGTCCTCGGTCTCGCCGCTGGCCTTTACCCGCTGCGTCTTGCCGAGTTCGTCGGCCAGGAGAGCACGGGCCTGGAACCGGCCGCTGGGCAGTTCGATGGTCTGGATCGCGCCGAGCTGCCCGGCGCGCAGTTTCGGCCTAGTCATCGCTGTCGAGGTCCTCGAACCAGACCAGAACCTCGCGGCGCAGGTAGCGGATGTGCCGTCCCATCCGACGCCACGGCGGGCCGGTGCGAGTGCGTCGCCATTCCTCGACCGTGCGCGGCGACACCTGGAGCATGGCCGCAACCTGCTCGGGAGTCAGGATCTCCGTGAGGAGTTCCGTGGTGCCGTCGTTCATACCCAACAGGTACGACACGGCTGCACGGAGTCGCTGCGGCCAGCACGGGCTCAGCCGCGGCAGCACGGGCACCCTCTGAAACGCGCCC
>JBAQPI010000005.1:0-2830 GCA_049305635.1 Rhodoglobus sp.
GGCGGGGCGTCGTCCGCGTCGGCACCGCAAACCCGGTGACCGGGCCCCGTTTGCTCGTGGCGCATAGCCTCTGAGTGCCCGCCTCGATGCCAAGATCGACGGCCTCCGGGAGGCCACCGGCGCGAAGTTCGACACCATCAACGTCAAGCTCGACACCCTCGATCGGGACGTCCAAGCGCTGACCCGTCACGTCTTCGGCGCAGACCCGCGCTGACGGGCTAGTCCCGCTGCCCCATCCGCGGTCGGGCGTCCGCCTCGCGGCCGAGCAGGCGGGCGGGGCGGATCGCGCCGCGGCCGAAACGCTCGATCGCGGCATCCATGGTCTGCTCTGCATCGCGCCAGCCCTCGGACTCGTCCCACAGGCCGAGTGCGACCGCCTCCGCGTCGACGAGCTGCTCGGCGCGCACGCCGACGAGCCGGATGCGCGCGTCGTGCCTTCCCAAGCCGTCGTAGATGCCCCGGACCTCCTCGTAGATGGTGCGACCGAGGTCGGTGGGCTCGGGGATCGTGTGCGAACGGGTGATCGTCGTGAAGTCGCCGAAGCGCAGCTTGAGCACGACCGTGCGGGCGCGCATGCCGGCCTTGCGCAGCCGCACGGCGACCATGTTCGACATGCGCAGGAGCTCGCGGCGCACGAGCGCCGGATCGGTGATGTCGGTCTCGAAGGTCAGCTCGTGTCCGACGCTCTTCTCGTCGGGGCGCTCGTGCACGCGCCGGGGGTCGCGCCCCCAGGCGAGGTCGTGCAGGCGGTGTGCGGACGCCTCCCCGATCGTGTGCTGCAGCGTGTCGACGGATGCCGCGGCCAGATCCCCGATCGTGCGGTATCCGCGTGCCAGCAGCAACTCCTCGGTCTTGCCCCCCACACCCCAGAGCTTGGTGATCGGCAGCGGATGCAGGAAGGCCACCGTCTGCTCGGCCGGCACGACGAGCAGGCCGTCGGGCTTGGACATGCCGCTCGCGACCTTCGCGACGAACTTGGTGGCGGCTGCGCCCACCGAGACGATGAGCCCGGTCTCCGCGCGCACCCGGTCGCGCAGCAGCTGCGCGACCTGCATGGGGCTGCCGAAGACGGTGCGCGCGCCCGCCACGTCGAGGAAGGCCTCATCGATGCCCAGCCTCTCGACGCGCGGCGTGAGGTCGTCGAAGATCGACATGATCTGCCGCGAATAGTGCGTGTAGCGCTCGTAGTGCGGCTCGAGGACGATCGCCTGCGGGCACCGGCGCAGGGCGATCGTCATCGGCAGGGCCGAGTTGACGCCGAACTTGCGGGCCTCGTAGGTCGCGGCCGTCACGATGGAGCGCGCGGAGGGGTGACCGACGATGACGGGCTTGCCGACGAGTTCGGGGTGGTCCAGCAGCTCCACGGAGGCGAAGAACGCGTCGAGATCGGCGTGCAGGATCGTCGCGGTGGCGTCGTCGACCGCGGCTGCGGTGACGCGGCGGTCGCGGCCGTCCTGCTTACCCATGGTGGCATTCTCCCACCGGACGGCGACACGGGGCGGGTGCCGCGACCGGCACTCGCCCCGGTTGCGCGGGCGCTACCTAGGCCCGTCGCGAACCTCGCGTGACCAGGCCGTAGATCAGCAGCACGACGATCGCGCCGCCGATGGCCAGAAGCCACGTCTGCAGGGACCAGAAGGTCTCCAGCCCGATGCCGAAGATCGCGCTGCCGAGGAACCCGCCCAGGAGCGCACCGACGACACCCAGCACGAGGGTGATGATCCAGCCACCCCCCTGCGCGCCCGGCAGGATCGCCTTCGCGATCGCGCCGGCGATGAGCCCCAGCACTATCCAGCCAAGAATTCCCATGACGACCTCCCAGTCGTTCGGTCATGCCGCCCCGGTTCTCAGGACGATCTAAGCTCAGCATACCCCCGAACGGGGGGCAACCCCCTTGCACAGCGCGCGCGAGCGCTGCTAACAGCGCGTGGGCCGGAGTTGAGCGAAACTGGAGTCATGACACAACCGCAGCACCCCTGGAGTCGCTACGTCGCGATCGGCGACTCGTTCACCGAGGGCATCGGGGATCCCGAATCGGGCAGTCCGGGCGGCCACCGGGGCTGGGCCGATCGCGTCGCCGAGGTGCTCGCCTCACAGGTCGATGATTTCGCCTATGCCAACCTCGCGATCCGCGGCCGGCTCCTCGATCAGATCACGAGCGAGCAGGCTGAAGCCGCGCTCGAGCTGAAGCCGGACCTGATCAGCGTGTCGGCCGGAGGCAACGACATCATCCGGCCCGGCACCGACCCGGACGACATCGCCGAGCGCTTCGAGGCGATGATCCGGGTGCTGCGTCGCGATGGGGCGACGGTCGTGATGTTCAGCGGACCGGACATCGGGATGACGCCGGTGCTCGGCCGTGCGCGCGGCAAGGTGGCGATCTACAACGAGAACCTGCGGGCGATCGCGCAGCGGCACGATGCAGTCGTCGCCGACATGTGGGCGCTGCGCGAACTCAAGGATCCGCGGATGTGGGCCCCCGACCGTTTGCACTTCTCCCCCGTCGGCCACCACACGATCGCCGTGATGGTGCTCGACGCGCTCGGCATCGAGCATGACCTCGAGGCCTTCAAGCCCGAGGCGCTCCCGCCGAAGCAGTGGCGGCAGGCTCGGGTCGAGGACATCGTCTGGGCGCGCGAGCACCTGGTGCCCTGGGTGCTGCGACGCCTGCGCCACCAGTCCTCGGGAGACGAGATCGAACCCAAGAGGCCCGGCTTCTAGTTCCTGCCCCACGATGACACCCGGCCGGACCGCGCCGCCCGGCGAAACCGCGTCGCCCCCGATCACGCCGTTGGCAGGCTCGCGGTGCTCAGGAGGATCTCCTGAGCAC
>JBAQPI010000006.1:0-2124 GCA_049305635.1 Rhodoglobus sp.
GCGCACGTAGCGCACCATGATGACGACCTCGACGACGAGCAGGGCCGCGTAGACCGCGGTGAGGGCGATGACCGAGAAGAGCATCTCGCCCGGGGTCACCCCCGGCGAGACGGCGGCGGCCGTGAACATGTAGACGCCGTCGATGCCGCTCGGGTTGGGGTTCGGTGCGACCACGAAGGGCTGCCGGCCCATCTCGGTGAAGATCCAGCCGGCGGCGCTCGCCGCGAACGGCGCGAGGATACCCAGGAGCGCGAGCCGCATGATCCACGGCGATCGCGGCACCGTGCACTTGCGGGTGAGCCAGAGGGCGACGACCGCGGCGAAGGCCGCGACGGCACCGAACGCGATCATCAGCCGGAAGCCCCAGTAGGTGACCCACATGAGCGGCACGTAGTTGACCGCCGCACCCGAGCGATCGCCGTAGAGGTCGCCCTCCGGCAGCGTCGCCCCGTACTCGGCCTGGTACCGCGGGATCAGGTCGGCGACGCC
This sequence comes from Rhodoglobus sp., assembly GCA_049305635.1. Classification (GTDB taxonomy): domain Bacteria; phylum Actinomycetota; class Actinomycetes; order Actinomycetales; family Microbacteriaceae; genus Rhodoglobus. Next base: position 490 of record JBAQPI010000006.1, read on the forward strand.
CTCGACCGTGGCGTTCGGGTCGCCGTTGGCGAGGAAGCCCAGCAGGCCCGGGATCGCGATGACGGTCACGACGTTGCCGCAGTCCGCCGACTCGAGGTCGCCGAAGGCGAGCACCGAGAAGCTCGAACCGGTCTCGCACGCCGCCTCGGCCGCCGCCATCTTCATGGGCTGCTGATCGAACATGAGCTTGGCCTGGATGTCGCCGGTGACGGTCGCCCCGGCGAAGCCGAGGATCGCGATGACGGCGCCGACCCGCAACGACCGGATCCAGATGCTGTGGTCCGCCTCGTCCCGGCCGCGGATGGCGGAAGCCGAGCCGACGACCACGCGACCCGTCGCATCGACCGTGTCGATGCCATCCTTGCGGCGACGCCACAGGTGATACCAGGCGATGCCGAGCAGGAAGGCACCGGCAACCGAGACGGAGCCGAGCAGGGTGTGGGTGAACGCCGCGATCGCGGTGTTGTTGCCGAGCACGGCCCAGATGTCGACCATGAGGGGCCGACCTTCGATGTACTCGACGCCCACCGGGTGCTGCATCCAGGAGTTGGCGACGATGATGAAGAACGCGGAGAGCCACGAGCCGATCACGGCGAGCCAGATCGTCGCGAGGTGCACGCGCTTGGGCAGGCGCCCCCAGCCGAAGATCCACAGGCCGAGGAAGGTGGACTCGACGAAGAAGGCGAGGAGCCCCTCCATCGCGAGCGGGGCGCCGAAGACGTCGCCCACGTAGCGCGAGTACTCGCTCCAGGCCATGCCGAACTGGAACTCCTGCACGATGCCGGTCGCGACGCCGAGGATGAAGTTGACCAGGTAGAGCTTGCCCCAGAACTTGGTCATCCGCAGCCAGCGCTCGTCGCCGCTGGACACGTACAGGGTGTGGAACAGCGCGACCACGGGCCCGAGCCCGAGGGTCAGCGGTACCAACAGGAAGTGGTAGACGGTGGTGATGCCGAACTGCCAGCGGGCGATGTCAACGGGGTCCACGGGATGCTCCTCACGGCCGCCGGTTGCGGCCGATTCCACCCTGTCAAACTCGCCGATCCGGCCTTAGGGCCCAAGGTCCCGCGGGGCTCGACTCCCGCGGATTCCGATGAGGTTGTGCACCGTCGTGACGCTCGGCGCGTTCCACGCGATCTCCTCCGCGAGCGCGCGATCTGAGGCGGAACGGACCCGCCCGGCGAGCGTCACGGCATTGCCGAGCACCGAGACGTCGATGCTCGCCCCCTCGAGCGTCACGGCGCGCTGGAGCGCCTTGCGGATGCGTTCCTGCGTGTCCGGCGCCGACGGCCGCCTCGCGAGCGCGATGCGGCTGTCGACGTGGACGACGCCACGGAGTTGGGAGACGAGCCCGCGCGCGAGCCGCCGCTGGTGATCCCACATCACCTCCCCCGTGAGCGCGACCGTGTGCTCGTGCACCTCGACCCGGATCGTGCCGGGCAGCGCTTGCATGGCGTCGAGGACGCGCCGCGCGGCCTCCTGCAACTCGGCGTCCGAGGGCCGACCGTCCGACGACACGGGCAGCACGGCGATGTCGTCGTGCACGTTCGTGACGCCCCTGACCCGCTGCGCCGCGCGCTTGGCGGCCAGCCGTTCCGCGAGGCTGTCGACCGCGCCGCTGAGCGTCACGAAACC
>JBAQPI010000007.1:0-6408 GCA_049305635.1 Rhodoglobus sp.
GCGCACGGGCGTCCCACCCGCTAGACCCGCGCGATCGCGAGAAAGTCCTTCACCGACAACTCCTCCCCTCGAGCGGTCGGCGCGATGCCGGCCGCCTCGAGGCGAGCGGATGCCGCGACCGAGTCCCCGAGCACCGCGACGAGCGACTGGCGCAGCATCTTGCGGCGCTGTCCGAAGGCGGCATCCACGAGCGCGAAGGTCGCGAGCCGCTCGGCCTCGGTGCCCGGTTGTTCGTGCCGCTCGAAGCGCACGAGGATCGAGTCGACGTTCGGTGCCGGCCAGAACACCTGGCGGCTGACCTTGCCGGCGAGGGAGAACTCGCCGTACCAGGCGGCCTTGACGCTCGGGCCGCCGTAGACCTTCGAACCGGGGCCGGCGGCGATCCGCTCCCCCACCTCGGCCTGCACCATGACGAGCCCGCGCCGGATGGTCGGGAAGTGCTCGAGGAAGTGCAGCAGCACCGGCACCGAGACGTTGTACGGCAGGTTCGCGACGAGCACGCTCGGCTCGCCCGGCAGCTCGGCGATGCGCAGCGCGTCGGCGACGATCACCGTCAACGGCGCTCCCGGCTGCAGCTGCTCGACGGTGCGCGGAAGCTGGGCGGCGAGCCGGTCGTCGATCTCCACGGCGACGACGGATGCCCCCGCCTCGAGCAGCCCGAGCGTGAGCGATCCCAGCCCGGGGCCGACCTCCACGACCCTCTCGCCCGCGCTCACCCCCGCCGCCTTCACGATGCGCCGGACGGTGTTCGCGTCGATCACGAAGTTCTGCCCGAGCTTCTTGGTGGGGTTGACGCCGAGCAGCTCGGCGAGATCCCGGATCTGTGCAGGCCCCAGCAATCCCCCGCGCACGGCCGGTCGATTCCCCGAATCGTCCGGAACCGGCGGTGGGCCCACCCTCACGCGAGGTCCGCGAAGGGGCCGGTCTGCTCGGACTGCACCGGTTCGGAGTCCCAGGTGCCGTAGACCTCCTCGGTGTTGGAGGTCACCTGGGCGGCGAGCATCGACACGTCCGTCTCCAGGTGCGCGGCCATCGCGCGCAGGGTGTGCGGGATCAGGTACGGCGAGTTGGGGCGACCGCGGAACGGCTGCGGGGTCAGGAACGGGGCATCCGTCTCCACGAGGATGCGCGAACGCGGCACCACCTCGAGCGCCTCGCGCAGCGCCCCCGCGTTCTTGAACGTGACGGTGCCCGCGAAGGACAGGTACCAGCCCTCGTCGGCGACGAGCCTGGCGAACTCGGCGTCGCCCGAGAAGCAGTGGAACACGGTCCGTTCGGGTGCGCCGACGCGGCGCAGCGTGCCGACGACCTCGGCGTGGGCATCCCGGTCGTGGATCTGCAGCGCGATGCCGTGCCGCTTCGCGATCTCGATGTGCGCCTCGAACGAGCGGACCTGCGCATCCCGGCCGTCGTCGCCGGTGCGGAAGAAGTCGAGCCCGGTCTCGCCGACGGCCCGAACCCGCGGCAGGCTCGCGAGCGCGTCGATCTCGGAGAGCTGCGCGTCGAGATCCCCGGATGCCTCGAGCCCGGGCGCCTCGTTGGGGTGCAGCGCCACGGCCGCGAGCACGCGCGGCTCGCGCCCGGCGATCTCGGCGGACCAGCGGGAGGTCTCGAGGTCGGTGCCCACCTGCACGACGCCGCGAACGCCGACGCTCGAGGCTCGGTCGAGGTGCTCGCGGTAGTCGAGCGGGTTGTCGCCGTCGGCGAACTCGAGGTGCGCGTGGTTGTCGTACACCCCGACCGTGAGGGCCTCGGGCAGCGGCGGGTACTCGAGGTCGCCCCGGCCCTCGGTCTCGCGCCGCCGCAGGAAGCTCACGCGGTCGCGTCCTGTTCGAAGCGCGGGAACAGCGGGGGCTCCAGGTGGGTCACGGCGGCCCCGCCGGCGAACCGCCACGCCCGCGCGATGGGCTGGGCATCCACGGCGCCTGCACCGCCGAGCGCCGCCCACAGTCGCGCGCTCGCCTTCGGCAGCACGGGGGCGAGCAGCACGGCGAGGGTGCCGAGGCCGTGCGTCGTCGTCGCGAGCACCTGCTCGAGCTGCGCACGCTTCGCCGCGTCCTTGGCGAGGGCCCACGGCTCCTGCTCGGTGATGTAGAGGTTCAGCGCGTCGACGAGCTCCCCGGCGGCGGCGAGCGCCTCGTGGATGGCGAAGCGGTCGATCGCGTCGTTCGCGGCATCCGTCACCCGCTGTTCGAGCGCGCTGATCTTCGCGTCGCGCTCGACCTGCGGGATGGCCCCGTCGAAGTACCGGGTGACCATCGCGATGACGCGCGAGGCGAGGTTGCCGAAGCCGTTGGCGAGTTCGGCGTTGTACCTCGCGCTGAGGTCCTCCCAGCTGAACGAGCCGTCCTGACCGAAGGCGATCGCCGACAGGAAGTAGTAGCGGAAGGCATCCGAGCCGAAGGTGTCGGTGATCTGCTCGGGGGCGATGCCGGTGAGCTTGGACTTGGACATCTTCTCGCCGCCCACCAGCAGCCAGCCGTGACCGAACACCGTGCGCGGCACCTCGAGGCCGGCCGCCATGAGCATCGCCGGCCAGATGACGGCGTGGAAGCGCGCGATGTCCTTGCCGACGAGCTGCACGGCCGGCCAGCGGCGGTCGAAGTTCTCGTCGTCGACGCCGTAGCCGATCGCGGTGATGTAGTTGAGCAGCGCGTCGAACCAGACGTAGACGACGTGGCTGTCGTCCCACGGCACCTGCACGCCCCAGTCGAAGCTCGACCGGGAGATGGAGAGGTCGTCGAGGCCCTGCTTGACGAACTGCACGATCTCGTTGCGCACGCTCGAGGGTTGCACGAAGTCCGGGCGGGTCTCGTAGAGCTCCAGGAGGCGCTGCTCGAAGGCGCTCATGCGGAAGAAGTAGTTCTTCTCCTTGAGGATCTCCACCGGCCGCGAATGGATCCTGCACACGAGTTGGCCCGCGTAGTCGCCCTCGGCGGTCTCCAGCAGGTCGTCGAGCTGCTTGTACTCCTCGCAGCCCACGCAGTAGTAGCCCTCGTACTCGCCGGCATAGATGTGGCCGGCGTCGTAGAGCCTCTGGATGAAGAGCTTGACGCCCTCCTCGTGGCGCGGGTCCGTGGTGCGGATGAAGTCGTCGTTGCGGATGTCGATCGTCTGCAGCAGCGGCTTCCACGCGGTCTCGACGAGCTGGTCGGCCCAGGCCTTCGGCGTGGTGTCGTTCGCGACCGCGGTGCGCAGGATCTTCTGGCCGTGCTCGTCGGTGCCGGTCAGCAGCCAGGTGTCCTCGCCGCGCTGCCGGTGCCAGCGAGCGAGCACGTCCGCCGCGACCTCCGTGTAGGCGTGACCGATGTGCGGCACGTCGTTGACGTAGAAGATGGGCGTCGCAATGTAGAAGGAGTCGGCGGCGGCCATGAGTTCAAGCGTACCGGGCGCACCATGACTGTTACCTCGCGGAGAGCGCGCCCTCGTACAGCTCGCGCTTCGACAGGCCGGTGGCCTCGGCGACCTCGGCGGAGGCATCCCTGAGCTTGGCGCCGGCGGCGACGAGCTCCAGCACGCGCACGACCGCGGTCGGCAGGTCGGATGCCACGGCTCCACCCCCCTCGACGACGAGCACGATCTCCCCCCGCGCGCCGTCGGCGAACCGCTGCGCCACCTCCGCCGCGGAGCCGCGCACGATCTCCTCGTGCAGCTTCGTCAGCTCGCGGCACACCGCGACCCGGCGCTCGGCGCCGAAGGCGGCGGCGACATCGGCGAGCGCCGCCCCGATGCGATGCGGCGACTCGAAGAACACGAGCGTGCGCGGTTCGCGGGCGAGCGCCTTCAGCGCCGCCAGGCGTCCCTTCCGCGGGAGGAATCCCTCGAACACGAAGCGGTCGGTCGGCAGCCCGGAGACGGCGAGCGCGGTGAGCACGGCGCTCGGTCCGGGGATCGCCGAGACCGTGACGCCGGCGGCGACGGCGGCCGCGACGAGGGGGAAGCCGGGATCGCTGATCGCGGGCATGCCGGCGTCGCTGAGCACGAGCACATCCGTCGTCCTGGCGAGCTCGACGATCTCGGCGGCCTTCTCGGTCTCGTTGTGCTCGTGCAACGGGATCAGCCGCGGACGGTTCTCGACGCCGAGCGCGCGCATCAGGTGGATGGTGGTGCGGGTGTCCTCGCTCGCGATCACCTCGGCGCCCGCGAGCGCCTCGACCAGCCGCGGCGAGGCGTCGCCGAGGTTGCCGATCGGGGTCGCGGCGAGGATGATCACCTGCCCATCCTCGCAGCCGCATAGCATGGCCGGGTGACCAGGCCGCCCGAGTTCGACGACCTCGTCGACACCGCGGAAGTCCCCGAGGCCGAGGAGCCCACCGGTTCGCGGCTCGACCGCTGGTGGGCGTCGCGCTCCCCCGCCGTGCGACGGGCCTTCCGCTGGGGCGCCCCGGCCGGCGTGGTCGGCATCGCCGCGTTCGCGCGGCTCTGGAATCTCGGGCACCCGGCATCCCTGATCTTCGACGAGACCTTCTACGTCAAGGATGCCTGGACCCTCACCCGGCTCGGCTACGAGTCCTCGTGGCCGGCCGAAGCCGACGTGCTGTTCAACGCCGGGCAGGCGGACGTCTTCCTCACGCAGGCCTCCTTCGTCGTGCACCCGCCGCTGGGCAAGTGGCTCATCGGGCTCGGGATGCTCGCCTTCGGCCCCGAGAACCCCATCGGCTGGCGCGTCGCGACCGCCCTCGCGGGCATCCTCGCGGTGGTGCTGCTCATGCTCATCGCGAGACGGCTCACCGGATCGCTCGTGCTCGCGACCATCGGCGGCCTGCTGTTCGCGATCGACGGCAACGCGATCGTCATGAGCCGGGTCGCCCTGCTCGACAACTTCCTCATGCTGTTCGCGCTGCTGGGCTTCGGCGCGGTACTGCTCGATCGCGAGCACAGCGCCGGTCGGCTGGCCCTGTGGATGTCGCGGCGCAAGTCCTCGTGGGGCCCCGCCCTGTGGTGGCGGCCGTGGTTGATCGCCGCGGGTCTCGCGTTCGGGGCCGCGGCCGCCGTCAAGTGGAACGGCCTGTACTTCCTCGCCGGATTCGCGGTGTACACGCTCGTCGTGGACGCGCTCGCCAGGCGGCGGGCCGGCATCCCGTTCTGGCTCACGGGGACCGTGCTCAGGCAGGCACCGGTCACGTTCCTGCTCACGGTGCCCGTGGCGGCGCTGACGTATCTGGCGAGCTGGACGGGATGGTTCGTCACCGAAGGCGGCTACGACCGGCAGTGGTCCGACCAGCCCGGCAACGCGTGGACCGGGCCGCTCGCGTGGGTGCCGCGCGCGCTGCAGTCCCTCTGGCACTTCCAGGTCTCGGTGTACGACTACCACGTGGGCGAGAGCCGGCCGCACGGCTACCAGGCCAATCCGCTGAGCTGGCTGCTGATGATCCGCCCGACGAGCATGTACTACCGCTCCATCGGGCAGGGTGAGGACGGCTGCGCCGGCGCGCTGTGCGGCGAGAGCATCACGGGCATCGCGAACCCGTTCATCTGGTGGGCGGCGACCGCCGCGGTGGCCTACCTGCTCGTGCGGCTGGTGCGCCGACGCGAGTGGCGGGTGGGGCTCGTGCTCATGGGCGTCGCGGCCGGGTACCTGCCTTGGCTGCTCTACCTGAACCGCACGGTGTTCCAGTTCTACACGATCGCGTTCGAGCCCTATCTGCTGCTCGCGCTCGTGCTCGTGCTCGGGATCATTCTCGGGCAGGCGGGCGATCCGTCCTGGCGGCGGGTGAGCGGCATCCGCACGGTGGCGATCTACCTCGCGGTCGTCGCCTCCGTGAGCCTGTTCTTCTGGCCGCTCTGGACGGGGATCCGGGCCGACTACGCGTTCATCGCCGCGCACTGGTGGCTGCCGACCTGGCGCTGAGACGACGTTTAACACCGCCGAAACATGAGGTGTGGGAATATATCGGCAACCCGAATGGACTTGACGTGCCCGAACGCGAAAAGCTCCCCTACCGTCGTGGCTTCATCGCCGCGGCGATCATCGGCGTGTCCGTGATCGCCGCCCTCGCCTGGGCGGGGGCGAATTCGGCCTCGGCGGTGAGCTGGGGCCTCGGCCCCGACGTCATCCATGCCGATACGGCCGTGGAGCTCTGGGGCACCAAAGACCCGGCCACGTCGCTGAGCGTCGAACTGACCCCGCCCGGCAATGCGTGGTCGTCGCTCGACGGCTATTGCAGCGGACTCGGGGTCGGCTCGAGTCAGTGGAGCTGCTGGGTTCCCGGCGGACGCCCCCTCGGCAACCACCAGGTGCGCCTCACCGACTCGAACGGCGCGGTCGACACCGGCCGCTTCGTCGTCGTCGCGGATGCCGCGCACGCCGAGCAGGCGCCGCCACCGCCACCACCGCCGCCGCCACCGCCACCACCACCGCCCGTTCCGACGGCGACGCCGACGCCGACCGTGACGCCGGAGCCGGAG
>JBAQPI010000008.1:0-3078 GCA_049305635.1 Rhodoglobus sp.
GGCTGCGGCCTGCTCCCGCGACAACTGGTCGGCATGCCCCGACGGTGTCGGGCCCGGAGTCGGCACCAGATCTGGAAGATCCAGCACCCAACAGCCAGACAGCGACACAATCACGGCAACGCCAACCAGCGCAGCCACCACCCTGCGCCGCACCCGCCGAAACTCGGGCATCGCCATTCTCACCGGGTCACCGCGTAGTCGCGCACAACGGCATTCTCGCCCGAGAAGAAGTTCTGCGTCGACTCCGTGAATCGAACCGCATTCGGATCCCCTGATGCCTGATAGCGGGCAGCTGACTCCGAGTAGTTGAGCGCGTTGTGAGGCTGCGCTGAATCGTACGTACCTGGGTTGTCGTTGCGAACGGTGACCTCGTTCGGCGTCTGTCAATGGCCAATCCGAACTGCCCATAGGCGGCCAGTAGAAATGCCCACTGGTGGCCAGGGAAACTGCCCACTCATGGCCAACAGATCTGCCCACCTGGGGTTTGGTGGCGTTGGCCATGCGTGGTCGAACGTCGTCTAACTCATCGGTGTGACGCCTTTCCCGGCGAGGGCCTCGGTGAGGCGGATCGAGTCGCCCGAGGTCTGGCAGACGTGGGCGTGGTGCAGGAGCCGGTCAACGGTCGCGGTCGCAAGGGTTTTGGGCATGAGCTGGTCGAACCCGGACGGGTGCAGGTTCGACGACACGGCGATGGAGCGTTTCTCGTAGGCGGCATCGACGAGGCGATAGAGACCCTCGGCGGCGTCGGCCCCGACTTCGAGAAGCCCGATGTCATCAATCACGATCAAATCGGCGCGGAGTATGCGTGCGACGACACGGTTGACGGAGTCGCCGGAGCGATGCGCGCGGACCAGGGTGCCGAGGTCTTCGAGCCGGAACCAGGCGACGCGCATGCCAGCCTCGACGACTTGCTGGCCGAGGGCTTCGAGGAAGAAGGTCTTGCCGGTTCCGCTGGGCCCGCAAACGACGACGTTCTCCTTCCGGCCGATCCATTCCAACGTGCGCAGCGCCTGCTGCGTCGGCGCCGGGATCGAGGACGCGGCAGTGTTCCAGGTATCGAAGGTCTTCCCGGTCGGGAAGCCGGCCGCCTTGCGGCGGCTGGCGAGCATGGACCGGGACCGGCCGGTGACTTCCTCGACGAACAGAGCCTTGATGATCTCGACCGGTTCCCACCGTTGTGCGCGGGCCGTCGCGATCAGTTCCGGCGCCAGCGCGCGGGCGTAGGGCATCTTCAGCTGCCGCATCAATGCTTCCAGCTCTGCCGGCAGCGCGGGAGCAGCCGTCGCGGTAACGCTCACGCGCTCTGCTCCATGTCGTCGTCGTCCTCGTCGTCGTCCTCGTCGTCCTCGTCGTTGGTGGCGATCACTTCGAACACGGGGATCAATGGTCGGCTGATGGCGGCCCACCCGGCGGTGCCTTGCGCGAGCGAGGTAGTCTCGTCGGCTCGGCGGGCCGGGGTGCGCGAGCTGGCCGCGCCCAGGATCGACGCGAGGTCACCGGTCGCGAACCGGCCATAGGTGGCCGCTTCGCCCAACGCCGCGTCGACCGGGTCCAGGCCGCTAATCTTCGCCAGGGCGACGGCGTCGGCCATCTTCGCGTTCATCCGCGTCGTGCCCGACGCTGCCGCCTCCAGCAGCCAGGCACGGGCACCGGCACCGATGCCGAGGAACTCGGCTTCCCGGGCGCTTCTGGCCTTGATCGCGTAGTCGCCGGGGATCCGTTCCCGGTGATCGGGGAAGTGCGCGTCATCGATCGACGGACTGCCCGGGCTCGCCCGCCGGTGCCGGGCGACTTCGACCGGCCCGTCGATGCCCTGATGCACCACGATGACGTGTTCCTCGCCACCAACACCGTGGCTGCGGACGAAGACGCGGGCGCCGAGCAGATATGCCGGCACCGAGTACTGGCCGTTCTCAAACGTGACCATCGGAGTGTTGTCCGGGACGCTGCGCGAGAGGCCGAACGAGATCGTGTGCGCGGCCTGCGGGATGCGGTGCAACCGCGAGTACTCCTCGTCGAGCATCACCGCCGGCTTTCGCCGGGTGACGCGGTGTTCGCGGTTGTTGACCTCGTCCATGAACGCGTCACATGCGGCTTCCAGCTGCGCGAACGACGAGTACTCCGGCAGAAGGTTCGTGGCCCGGGGCACGAGATCAGCCTTGGCGACCTTGACCGATGACTCCGAACCGCCCTTGGTCGCGGGGTCCGCAGGTTGGCAAGTCAACACGGTGATGCCGTAGTGGCGGGCGAAGTCAACGGTCTGCTGGTTGCGCACCGGAACGCCGGCGATGTGAGACACGGTCACGGTCTTCTCGTTGTCGGTCAGGACGTAGGTCGGGGCGCCCTCGATGATGCGGAACGTGCGATCCAACGCGGCGAACACCGTCGGAGCCGTCCGGTCCCGCAACGCGATCACAACCCGGAACCGCGACCAGGCCAACCATGCGATGAACAACACTGTCTTCTTCCCCTCGATGACGGGGCCGTCACCGAAGTCATACTGCAACCACATGCCCGGCTCCGTGATCCAGGGCCGGTGAACCCGCACCCGGCCGAACCGATACGCCACCCGAACCTGCGCGACCGCCCGCCGGGTCGAGCGCTCCGAGCCCTTGTAGCCCAGACCGCGGAGCTTGTCGTGCGCGACGTCGGCACGGATCTTGCCCTTCGACGCCTCCACCCATTCCTCGATCTTCGGCAGGAACGCGTCGGTGACCCGGCCCCGATAGGCCGGCTCCGCGATCGGCTTGCCCGCGTCGCGGGCGGCGACGTGCCGGGCGACGGTGTGGTGCGAACAGCCGGTGAGCTCAGCTGTGGCGCGCAACGATCCGGTCAGATCGTAGGCAGCGAGTATCTCCATGATTTCTCCGTCAAACTTCATTCAGGGCCTCTTCCTGGGCAACTTTGATGCGACTAGACACCGTCATCAAATCCCAGGAAGGGGCTCCCGCCGCACAAGCGGTCGGGGGTTCAGAAATAGAAGTGGGCAGATCTCATGGCCACCAACGGGCAGTTCTGCTGGCCGTCAGCGGGCAGTTCCGTGGCCGCCTGTGGGCAGTTTGGCATGGCCGCTAACAC
>JBAQPI010000009.1:0-4721 GCA_049305635.1 Rhodoglobus sp.
GTGACGAAGTCCACGGCGCGCACCGTGCGCTCACCGGTCGCCGTCCACAGCACGAGGCTCGCGTCGAGGGCGACGGCGAGCGAGGTCATGGGCCCGGCGGGCAGCGCCATCGCGAGGTTGCCGCCGATCGTCGCGACCCGCTGGATCTTCCACGAGGCCAGGAGCGAGTCGGCGCACTGCATGAACAGCGGCGAGTCGCCGATGGCTCGCACGCTCGCGATCGTCGCGGTCGCGCCGATGACCAGGCGCGTCGGGGTGCGGGCGATCCGATCCCAGCCCAGTCCGCCCAGGTCGACGAGACCGGTGAGCCCCGGCTGCGGCTCGGAGTAGAGCCAGGTGCCGCCGCCGAGTGCGCGTTCGCCCGGCGTGAGGGCGAGGTCGTCCCGCGTGCGGGCGACCCGAACGGAGTCGACGGTGATGAGATCCATGGCCTACCGAGTCAACAACATCGATGTGTCGAAGGTGTAACGAGTGTGGTCGGCGCGCTGGTCGACGTTCACCCGACACACCTCGGCATGATGCCACGCGTTCATATGCCGGGGGGATGGTGGCGGCGTGCTCCGGACCTCGCTCGCCGTCATGCTCGCCTCCGTCATCGTCGTCGGCGGGGCGGTGGCGCCGGCCGCGGCCGGCACGCGGGAGCTGCCGAGCGTGCTCATCAACGAACTCGCCAACGGCGGGCCGGGATCCGACTTCGAGAGCTTCTTCGAACTGCGCAACTGGAGCGCCGACGCGGTGGATCTCACCGGCTGGCGCGTGTTCCGCTGCAGCGAGCAGGGGCTGCGCGCCAACTCCGGGCACCAGGAGGTGGCGCTGACCGGGATCGTGCTCGAGCCCGGGGAGATCCTCACCGTGAGCATGGTCGGCATGCCCGGCGATCTGCACATCGACCAGGTCTTCGGCGCGAGCGGATTCGGCCTCTACCTGGAGTCGCCCGAGCGCGGCCAGCGGGATGTCGTCGGGGTCTACGCCGACGAGCCCTGGCCGACCCAGGGGGAGTGCACGCTCGAGGGCAACCTGCCGAACTCCCTGAACTTCGCCATCGGCGAGAGCTGGCAGCGGGTGGCGGCGACCGGGGATCTCGGCCGGGACTTCGTGCTCGCGCCATCCACGATCGGTGCGCAGAATCGTTCGGCGCCGATGCCGCGCGAGGACACGGGCGTGCTGATCTCGGAGGTCGCATCCGCCGGTCCCGCCGGCTCGGCCGACGAGTTCGTCGAGCTCGTGAACGCCGGCGCGAGCCCGCAGGACATCGGGGGCTGGCGGCTCTACCGGTGCACGGCCGAGGGCCGGCTCACCGAGCGCACCCTCGAGCTCGCGATCCCCGCCGGCACGAGCCTCGCGCCGGGGCAGCGCTGGGTGGTCGGCGGCGACGACCTGTCGGGCACAGCGGATGCACGGTTCGAGCACGGCCTCGCCGACGTCACCTTCGGGGTGCTGCTGCAGTCGGACGACCGGCGGCTCGTCGACCGGGTCGCGGTCTCCTCGCATCGCGACACCGCGTGCCAGGACGGCGACAGCAAGCTGCCCGCGGTGCTCGACGGGGTGACCGGCGAGTCCTACCAGCGCAGCGGAGACGGCTTCATCGTCGCCCGCCGCACGCCCGGCACCGCGAACGCGACGGTCGAGCGGAGCCTCTTCGCGCAGCGCTTCGGCTATCCCGCGCAGCCCGCGGTCGCCGTGAGCGAGCTGGCGACCGACCCGTCCCCGGAGGGGATGCCGGCGGGCATCGAGCAGCGCAACTACATCGAGCTGGGCAACTACTCCCGCACGAGCGTGGACATCGGCGGCTGGGTCGTCCGCCGGTGCGATGTCGACGGCAACCGCGCCGCCGAGCCGCAGTTCGTCGTGCCGGCGGGCACGCGACTCGCCCCGGGCGAGGTCTACCTGGCCGCGCGGGAGGGCACCGCCGCGGCCGCCGTCGCCGACGCGGTCTATCCGGTGTCGCTGAACTTCCGGGGCACGGGAGTGTGGATCGAGGATGCGGCGGGCCACCGCATCGACAGCGTCGGGATCTACGCCGAGAACGAGATGGACTCCAGCAACGTCACGCCCAGCCCCTGTGCGAAAGGCGCGGCGCTGACCACCTACCAGCCGGATCGGCTGCTCGCCGAGACCTACCAGCGCACCCGGTTCACGGGCGTCGATCGCGATGACTTCATGGTGTGGGAGGCGACCCCGGGTGTGATCGACCTGCGGGACTGGGTCGATCCGACCGCGCGCGTGGTGACCGCCACGACGGCGGCGCTCGCCACCCCGGTTCGCGTGCGCGAGAACGGGCACGCGATGCTCTCAGAGCCCGCCTCCGTGCTCGCGGCGTGGTCAGGCGTCTCCACCGGTGGGCCGCTGGTCACGTTGCGCGGCGCCGCCGAGAGCGAGCTGGACCCGCTGGCGCCCGCCCCGGTGAGCGATGACGCCTACGGCTATCCCTACCAGCGGTTCGTGGTCGACGCGACCGACCTGACGGCAGGCGCCACCGTGGGGTGGGCCGGCTCGGGCGCGAGGTGCGGTGCGGTGCAGTTCTCGGTCTGGGACGGCGCCGGATGGCGACTGCTCGACTCGGGTGCCGACGCGCTCTCGGGCGTGCTCGTCGAGGGCGACATCGTCGACGGCGAGGTGAACCTGCTCGTGCAGGACGGTCCGCGCCCGCAGCCGACGGTCACCACCGAACGCGACGGGCGGCTCGAGGAGCCCGGCGACTACGACTTCTCCGTCGCGCACATCACCGACACGCAGTACCTCTCGGAGAGCTACCCGGAGGTGTACGCCCAGCTCGTGAGCTGGATCGCGGACAACGCCGAGCCGCGCAAGATCGCCTTCGCCGCCCACACCGGCGATCTCATCCAGAACTGGGTCGACCCCGACCAGAACGAGGATCGCGCGCGCGTCGAGTTCGAGCGCGCCTCGGCGATCCAGTCGATCCTGGATGACGCGGGCGTGCCCAACAGCGTGCTGCCAGGCAATCACGACAACAAGCGCGGCGTGACGAACGACCTCTTCAACGAGTACTTCCCCCCGGAGCGGTACCAGCGGCAGGACTGGTATGGCGGGTCGATCGCGCCCGGCGACAACAGCGCCAGCTTCTCGACCTTCGAGCACGCCGGCGCGAGGTTCCTCATGCTGAGCCTGCCGTACGCCTACGGCGAGCGCGAGATCGTGTGGGCGCAGCAGATCGTGACGAGCCACCCCGGTCACAACGTGATCCTCTCGACCCACGAGCACGTGATGCCCGCGACCGAGGAGGTCGAGACCCAGCGCTCGACCCGATCGCGGTGGGTCTCCCAGGCGGGCGCGCTGTGGGACCGGGTGATCGCGCCGAACCGCAACGTGGTGCTCGTGCTGTCCGGGCACTTCCACGGCATCGGCCGGCTGGTCACCGAGAACGCCGGCGGCCTTCCCGGCCACACCGTCGTCGAACTCCTCGCCGACTACCAGGAGTTCCGCACGCACACGGGGGAGCGGGCCACCGGGTTCTACCGCATGCTGCAGTTCGACCTCGATGGCGGGGCGATCGCGGTCGACACCCGCTCGGTGCGACTCGCGGTCAGCTACAGCAACGACTACGACTACCCGCAGTTCGTCCCAGACGACGGCGACCCGCTCACACCCTCCAACGCGAGGCCGTGGCGCATCGTCGACGCGGGGCTGCAGGGGCGCTACTCGGCGGCGGACGACGAGTTCACGGCCTTCGTCGAGTTCCAGCATCCGAAGCTCGTCGCCACCGACGCACTCCTCGTCTCGGCGCCGTAGGGTCTGCCCCATGGCACGTCGCGAGCGCTAGGGTGTGGGCATGACCGCCGATCCCGACGAGGACGAGGCCGCCCTCGCCTGGGCCGGCGACGATGCGCCGCAGACCGGGTCGGCCGCGAAGCGTCCCGTGGTGCCACCCGCGGAGGCGAAGCCCGCGACCCCGGCCGTCCTGCTGGTCAGCTACGGGATCCTCGGCGGCATCTACCTGATCTACACGATCGGCTGGGTCATCGCCATCCAGCGGCTCAACCAGGCCACCGTCGCTTCGAGCGAGGCGCTCACGCAGATCATGTTCCTGGTGAGCGAGGTGCTGGCCGTCGCGAGTCCCGCGATCTGGTTCGGCGCCGCCGTCATCCTGACCCGCGCGGACAAGCCCCTCAAGCGGCTGCTGGCGATCCTCATCGGCCTCGTCGCGGTACTGCCGTGGCCATTCGTCCTGGGAGCGTGGCTGTGAAGGACGACGAGGGCATCGCCGACTCCGCCAACCCCATCGCCGAGGTGGTGAACGACGACAACCGCGAGGCGACCCGCGGACGCTACGGCTGGCTGAGTCTCGTGGTCGCGGCGATCTTCGGCCTGTTCTTCGCCTACGACGTGTGGGCTGCGGTCGGCAACATGATCGCGCTGCCCGGCTTCTACGACGTCGGCGGGTTCGGCGCGGAGAACGTGCCGTGGTGGCTGCTCTGGATCGGCGTGCTCGTTCCCATCGCGGCGTTCGGGATCGCCTTCGTGATCGGCCGCCGGCGCAACGTCGGCGTGAAGGCGCTCGTGTTCCTCGTCGGGCTCGCCGTCGCGGCGGGGCTCGGCATCGGCATCCTCGGTCTCGAGGACGTGCTGCGGCCCGAGGTCGTCACCGTCGTTCCGTAGTCGCCGGTACACTCGTTCGGGGCCGCGTGGAGGCGCGCGGCCGAGCCGATACGTAAGGATCCACTCGTGGCCAAGCCGATCGTCCTGATCGCCGAAGAACTCTC
>JBAQPI010000010.1:0-4353 GCA_049305635.1 Rhodoglobus sp.
AGGTCGTAGACGGCCTGCTGGTCGGGATGCACGTCTCCATTGTCGGGGACCGCCTCGGCGCCCCTCGGCCAACACGCCGTCAGAGCCAGCCGCGCCGCTTGAACACCGCGTAGAGCCCCACGGCGGAAACGACCATGAGCCCGAGGGCGAAGGGGTATCCCCAGGGCTGGGTGAGTTCGGGCATGTGCCGGAAGTTCATGCCGTAGATCGCGGCGACGAGGGTCGGGGCGAAGAGGATCGCGGCCCAGCTCGAGATCTTCTTGACCTGCTCGCCCTGCTCGAGGCTCGTCGCCGAGAGCAAACGCATCTCGTCGTTCTGCCCCTGGGTGACGAGGGTGGCCTGCACCGTGAGCGCGTTCTGCAGCAGCGCCCGGAAGGAGTCCGCGCGCTCCACGGTCTTGATCGCGTGGTCCAGCACATCGCGCAGGTTGCGCTGCAGCTCCACGTGCACGCCGTACTTCTCGAATCCGGCCTCGAGGGAGCCGAGCATCCCGATGAGCGGCTGCGTCGCCCGCTGGAAGGCCATCGTCTCTCGGGCGAGCTCGTAGATGCGCCGGGAGGCGGCCTGGTCGCCGCTGAACAGCTGGTCCTCGATCTCATCGATGTCGTTCTCGAGGCCCACGATCACGGGCAGGTACTCGTCGACGACCTCGTCGAAGACCGCGTAGAGCACCGCCTGCGGGCCGAGCGCGAGCAGCTCGGGGTGCGCCTCGAGTCGCTTGCGCACGCGCCCGAGGTCGGGGGATTCGGCGTGGCGCACCGTGATCGCGAAGTTCGGGCCGACGAACAGGTGCACCTCCCCGAACTCCACCTGCTCAGGGGCGTCGAGGTACCGCGCGGGTCGCAGCACGACGAACAGCGTCTCGCCGAAGCGCTCGAGCTTGGGGCGCTGGTGGCCCTTGAGCGCGTCCTCCACGGCCAGGCGGTGCAGGCCGAACTCGTCGGCGACGGTCTTGAGCTCGTCATCGGTCGGCCGGTACAGCCCGATCCAGGCGAAGCCGCCCTTCTCGTGCAGCTCCTCGAAGGTGCGGTCGAGGTCCGGCGTGTGCACCTCGCGCACGCCGTCGCGGTAGATCGCCGTCTCGACGATGGGCACGGCTTGCACCTCTTTCCCGGGCGAGGAGCGCCCGCGATCAGGATATGCCGCGAAGCGCCCGGCCCGGGTGCGCGGGCTGTCAAGCCGCAGCCGGCGGACCGCGGGGTCGGGTAACGTGGGGAACTCCATGGCCAGCCCCGGTGTGACGCTCTACCCCTTCGTGGTGGTATCGAATCGCCTGCCCGTCGACCATTCGATCGATGACGACGGCTCGACGCAGTGGACGCGTTCGCCCGGCGGCCTCGTCTCGGCCCTCGAACCGGTCATGCGAGAGACCCACGGCGCCTGGGTCGGCTGGGTCGGCCAGCCGGATGTCGAGATTCCGCCGTTCCAGGTCGACGGCATGCATCTGTTCCCCGTCGCCCTGACGCAGCAGGACTACGAGGAGTATTACGAGGGGTTCAGCAACGACACGCTCTGGCCGCTCTATCACGACGTCATCGCCCCGCCCGCGTACCACCGGGTCTGGTGGGAGCGCTATGTGGCCGTCAACCAGCGATTCGCGGATGCCGCGGCCGCCGTCGCCGCCCCGGGTGCGACGGTGTGGGTGCACGACTACCAGCTCCAGCTCGTGCCGCGGATGCTGCGCGAGACCAGGCCGGACCTGACGATCGGGTTCTTCGACCACATCCCGTTCCCGCCGTACGGCATCTTCGCCCAGTTGCCGTGGCGCACCCAGATCGTGGAGGGGCTGCTCGGCGCCGACGTGATCGGCTTCCAGCGCGTCGCCGACGCGGGGAACTTCTCGAGGGCGGTGCGTCGCCTGACGGCGCACACCACCAAGACGCCCGCGATCGAGGTGTCCTGGCCGGGGCAGCCGACGCGCACGGTCATCGCGCGCGCGTTCCCGATCTCGGTCGACGCCGCCGGATTCGAGGAGCTCGCCCGCCGCGCGGACATTCAGGCCAGGGCGAAGCAGATCCGCGCGGACCTCGGCAACCCGCGCACCGTCATGCTCGGGGTCGACCGACTCGACTACACCAAGGGCATCGGCCACCGTCTCAAGGCCTTCGGGGAGCTGCTCGCCGAGAAGCGCGTCGACGTCGAGTCGATCACCCTCGTGCAGGTCGCGAGCCCGAGCCGCGAACGCGTCGAGGCCTACGTGCACCTGCGCGATGAGATCGAGCTCACCGTCGGCCGCATCAACGGCGACTACTCCACGATCAGCCACACCGCGATCAGCTACCACCACCACGGCTACCCGCGGGAGGAGATGGTCGCCCTCTACCTCGCCGCCGACATCCTGCTCGTCACCGCGCTGCGCGACGGGATGAACCTCGTGGCCAAGGAGTACGTCGCGAGTCGATTCGATGAGGACGGCGTGCTCGTGCTGAGCGAGTTCACGGGAGCCTCGGACGAGCTCAAGCGCGCCCTGCTCGTTAACCCGCACGACATCGACGGGGTCAAGGATGCCATCGTGGCCGCGATCCGGATGCCCGCGAGAGAGCGCAGCGCCCGCATGCGAGCCATGCGCAAGCGCGTCATCGAGAACGATGTGAACCGCTGGTCGAGCAACTTCCTGCACACGCTCGAGCAGGCCCGTGCCGGCCGCTACGACCGCATCGCACCCCAGCACCTGCCGGAAGAGCTCGAATGGACCGTCGACAGGCGGTGGAGCAACTGACCATGGTCGACGTCGACACGCCGCCCAGCTTCCCCCAGCTTCCCGAGCCCCTCATCGGGGCTCTGCGCGAGCTCGTGAGGGTCAGGCGCCTGCTCGTGGCGCTCGACTTCGACGGCACCCTCGCCCCCGAGGTCGACGACCCCGAGATGGCGCGCGCCCTGCCGGAGTCGCGGGCCGCCGTGCTGCGCCTGCTGCGCATGCCGGGAACGCGCGTCGCGGTCGTCTCGGGCCGCGCGCTCAAGAGCCTCGAGCAGGTCGCCGACCTCCCCGACAACGTGCTGCTGGTGGGATCGCACGGCATCGAGATCCGCCTCGACTCGCCCGGCGAGCACGTGAGCCTCGACACGGACGAGCTGCGCCGGGTGGAGCTGCTCAACACCGTGCTCGGCGAGATCGCCGACTCGGTGGATCAGGTCTGGCTCGAACCGAAACCGGCGGGCTTCGCGCTGCACACGCGACTGGCGACCGAGTCCGACTCGCGGATCGCGCATCTCGTCGCCCGCAGCGAGGCGAGTGCCGAGATCACAGGCCTCACCATCCGCGAGGGCAAGAACGTGCTCGAGTTCTCGGTGCGCTCGGCGACGAAGGGCGAAGCGCTCGAGCACCTGCGGCGGTACACGCAGGCCGACGCGGTGTTCTACGCGGGCGACGACGTGACCGACGAGGACGCCTTCGCGGCGTTGACTCCCGATGACGTCGGGCTCAAGAGCGGACCCGGCCTGACGCTCGCGAACTTCCGCGTGCCCGGGCCCTCGCACGTGGCTCGCACCCTCGCGCTGCTCGCCGACCTGCGTGAGGGGGATGTGCACGAGCAGTGATCGGCCCGATGAGAGTCCGTCCGAACTCGCTCTACACTTTGTAACATGCCCCAGAGCCTCCCGGAAAAGGCGCAGTCGCCCGATATCAAGCCGCGCTCGCGCACTGTCACCGACGGGATCGAGGCGACCACCTCCCGCGGGATGCTCCGTGCCGTCGGCATGGGCGACGCGGACTGGGACAAGCCCCAGATCGGCATCGCGAGCTCGTGGAACGAGATCACCCCGTGCAACCTCTCGCTCGATCGGCTGGCCCAAGCGGCGAAGGAGGGCGTGCACGCCGGCGGCGGCTACCCGCTGCAGTTCGGCACCGTCTCCGTCTCCGACGGCATCTCGATGGGCCACGAGGGCATGCACTTCTCGCTCGTGAGCCGCGAGGTGATCGCCGACAGCGTCGAGGTCGTGATGCAGGCCGAGCGCCTCGACGGCTCGGTGCTGCTCGCCGGCTGCGACAAGTCGATCCCCGGCATGCTCATGGCCGCCGCGCGGCTCGACCTAGCATCCGTCTTCCTCTACGCGGGCTCGATCGCGCCGGGCTGGGTCAAGCTCTCGGACGGCACCGAGAAGGACATCACGATCATCGACTCCTTCGAGGCCGTCGGCGCGGTCAAGGCCGGCAAGATGAGCCTCGAGGACGCCAGGCGCATCGAGTGCGCCTTCGCCCCCGGCGAGGGTGCCTGCGGCGGCATGTACACCGCGAACACGATGTCATCCGTCGCCGAGGCGCTCGGGATGGCGCTGCCCGGCTCCGCGAGTCCGGCCGCCGCCGACCGGCGCCGCGACTACTACGCGCACCGCTCGGGGGAGGCCGTGGTCGG
>JBAQPI010000011.1:0-6299 GCA_049305635.1 Rhodoglobus sp.
AAGACGGCGACGCGGCGGCGCCGGTAGATCTGGCGACGGGTGTGGGTGCGCGGCACCGCAACAGGCTAACCGAGGCCGGCTCCGGCGCGGCTCAACGCACGCGGAGCGCCCAGAGCGCGACCGCCGCCGCGGAGGCGACGTTGAGCGAGTCCACACCGTGCAGCTTCGGGATGGTGACGACGGTGTCGGCGACGCGCAGCGCCGCGGGACTGAGGCCGTCACCCTCGGTGCCGAGCACCATCGCGACGCGTTCGGGCGCGCGGGCGGCGAACTCGTCGAGTCCCACCCCGTCCTCGGCGAGAGCGAGGCAGGCGACGTGGAAGCCCGCCTCGTGCAGCTGATCGGCGCCCGCCGGCCAGTCCGCGAGCCGCGTCCACGGCACCTGCAGCACCGTGCCCATGCTCACGCGCACGCTGCGGCGGTAGAGCGGGTCGGCGCAGCGCGGGGTCACCAGCACGGCATCCGCGCCGAGACCGGCGACGGAGCGGAAGATCGCGCCGACGTTGGTGTGGTCGACGACATCCTCGATCACGACCACGCGACGCGCATCGCGCAGCACCTCGGCTACCGTCGCGAGCGGCGGCCGGTGCATCGAGGCGAGGGCGCCGCGGTGCATCTGGAAGCCCGTGAGCTCCGCGAGCACCTCCGAGGCGCCGACGAACACGGGCACGCCCTCGCCCAGGAGGGGTTCGAGTTCGGGCAGCCACTGCTCGAGCGTGAGCACGGACCGTGGGCGATGCCCGGCCGCGATCGCCCGCGCGATGACCTTCGTGGACTCGGCGATGTACAGCCCGCCCGCCGGTTCCGTCTTGCGACGGAGCACCACATCCGTGAGCCGCGCGTAGTCCGCGAGCCGCTCGTCGTCGAGCGTGGATATGCGGTGGATGTGCACGAGTCGGAAACATATCCGAAAACTGGCGCGTCTACCCTGAGAGCAGCACGGAGAGGAGCGCGATGTCCACGATGACGATGTCATCCCCGGCACTCGACTCCGCGGTCGAGGTACTCGAGGGTCGCACGGTAGCCGTGCTGACGGGCGCCGGCGTGAGCACGGACTCGGGCATCCCGGATTATCGGGGGGAGGGTGCGCCCGCCCGCTCCCCCATGACGTTCCAGCAGTACCTCGCCGACGAGAACTACCGCAAGCGCTACTGGGCGGGCAGCCACTTGGGGTGGAAGAGCTTCCGTGCCGCAGAGCCGAACGCGGGGCACCACGCCCTCGCCGATTTGGAGGCGCGCGGCATCGTGGATGGCGTGATCACCCAGAACGTGGACGGCCTGCACCTGCGCGCCGGCTCCCAGCGCGTCGTCGACCTGCACGGCACGATGGACCGCGTGCGCTGCGTGACCTGCGGCCAGCTCTTCGCCAGGGCGAGCGTCGCCGAGCAGCTCGCGGCGAACAACCCGTGGCTCGAGATCCCCGAGCAGGTGCAACTGAGTCCGGATGGCGACGTGCAGATCGCGGAGATCGAGTCGTTCCTCGTGCCCGCGTGCAGCGTGTGCGGTGGCACCCTCAAGCCCGACGTCGTGTTCTTCGGCGAGTTCATCCCGAAACAGAAGTTCGACGAGGCGAGCGCCCTCGTGCAGCGGGCGGACGCCCTGCTCGTCGCGGGCTCATCGCTCGTGGTGAACTCCGGCATCCGGCTGCTCGACCAGGCCGCGCGCCGCAGACTCCCGATCGTGATCGTCAACCGCGGGGTGACGAAGGGCGACGGCAGGGCGAGCGTTAAGATCGATGCCGGGACCTCCGAGACCCTTGAGGCGCTCCTCGCCCGGCTCGGCTCGCACTGATCGCGGTCCCCGGAAGGAACGCGTGCTGCTCTACCTCGTTCGCCATGGCGAGACGGACTGGAATCTCGCCCGGCGCATCCAGGGTTCCACCGACGTGCCGCTTAACGACACTGGCCGCGAGCAGGCGCGGCAGACCGCCCGGCTCCTGGCCCGCCGGCACTGGGATGCCGCCATCACCAGTCCCCTCTCCCGCGCCTTCGAGACGGGCAGCATCATCGCCGCCGAGCTCGGGCTGCCGGCGCCGTCGACGGACGCCGACCTGGTCGAGCGGCAGTACGGCGAGGCGGAGGGCCTCGACTACCGCCAGATGTCCGAGCGCTTCCCCGACGACACGCCCGTGCCGGGGCGCGAACCCCGTGAAGAGGTCATCGACCGCGTGCTGCCCGCGCTCCTCGCGATCGCGCAGGCGCACGAGGACGAGGCCGTGCTCGTCGTCAGCCATGGCGGCGTGATCCGCTCGGTGCTCGCCGCGGTCGACCCGGGTGGCGAGCATCCGGCGATCACGAACGGCTCGATCCACAGCTTCCGCTTCGCCGACGGCGCCTTCACCCTGATCGCCTTCGACGACCCCATCGAGGAGCTCTCCGAGCACGGCGAGGCCTTCGAGACGCAGAACCCGCTCGAGGCGAAGGCCTCCTGATGGACCCGCGCGCCGAACCGACCTCGGCTACCGTCGCGCGCGTCGGCTGGCCACGGTCTCCTCGAGCACGAGGAGCAGCTGCCGCGCGGCCCCCTGCCAGGTGAACAGCTTCGCTCGCTCGCGGGCGGCGAGGCTGCGGCGGTGCCACTCGGCGTCGTCCTCGAGTTCGCGGACGGCGGCGACGAAGGCCTCCACGCTGTCCGGGTCGAAGTAGCCCGCGGGCTCGCCGCCGATCTCCCGGAAGATCGGGATGTCGCTGAGCACCGCCGGCGTGCCGACCGCCATCGCCTCGACGACCGGGAGGCCGAAGCCCTCGTCCCTCGAGGCCGAGACGAGTGCGGTCGCGCGCAGCAGAGCGGCCTGGTAGTCCTCGTCGCTCGCGCCGCCGAAGAAGCGGACCGACCCCTCTGGAGCCAGCGCGGCGATCCGTCCGCGATCCTCCGCGCTCACCCGGCTCATGAGGTCGAGGGTCCAGCCCGGCAGGCGGTGCATGGCCGCCGCGAGCAGTTCCACGTTCTTGTACGGCATGAAGGAGCCCATGTACACGAGCTCCCGAGTCTGCGGCGCCGTGCGCTCGGGCACGTTCTGGGGCACGTCGGTGCCGAGCCACACGACGGTGACGGGGTTACGCGTCATCCGGTGCCGGAGCATCAGCTCGCGCGTGGTCGCCGAGTCCGTCAGGTGGGCGTCGGCGAGGTTCAGCACGCCACGCTGGAAGCCGTACCAGAGGTGGTAGAGGCGCCACACGAGCCGCACGGGCCACGGCAGGTCCCGCGGCGGCGTGCGGTGCGTGTAGTAGATCAGGTCGTGCACGGTCGTCACGAGGGCGTAGTCGCGGCCGAGCGGGCCCATCGTCTGCATCGGGGTGAAGACCACGTCGGGCTCGAAGCGGTTGACGTGGCGGGCGACCCAGGGCTCCCCCGGCGCCGTCGGGGAGGGGCCCTTCACCCACGGCAGCGCGGGGAGCATCTCGAGCTGGCGTTCGTCGGAGATGAGCATGGTGACATCCGGGTGCAGCCTGCCGAGCTCCTCGACCAGGCGCGCCCCGAATCGGCTGATGCCGTCGTGGCGCCCCAGCCGCGTGTAGCGGCAGTCGAAGACGACCTTCACGCCGCGACGACCCGCCCGGCGCCGAGGAAGGCGACGATCGCCTCCGCGGCCTCGCGCGGCTTCTCGTAGTGCACGAGGTGGCCGACGCCCGGGATGATCTCGAGCCGGGCATCCGGGAACAGGCTCGCGAGCCGCTGCTGCGCCGCGACCGTCGTGATGGGGTCCCGGTCGGCGCCGATGAGCAGGGTCGGCACGGCGATCCGCGGCGCGAACATCGACACGTCCGAGCCGATGGATGCCTCGAACCCCTCCACGACGGAGTCCCGGTCGGCATACCGGCTGAAGTAGCTGTGGTGCTGGTCGTGGATCCAGCGCCGCAGCGCCGGGTCCCTCGACTGGGCGAGGAACACGCTCATGAACCGCACGATGAGCCAGTTGCCGAGCAGCCGCGCGCCGATGCCGGCCGGCAGCGCTCGGGCGGCGCGGTAGTAGAACAGGGTGAGCCGGCTGAGGAAGCCGTTCGGGCCCTTGAGCGCGGGCGCGGCGATGGGGTTGACGAGCACGAGGCGCGGGGTGCGCAGCCCGCCCGCGACGGCCGCGGAGACCACGATCGAGCCGAATGAGTGCCCGAGGATCACGGCCTCCCCCTCGAGGCCGAGCGCCTCGACGAAGGCGCGCAGCCACGCCGCGTAGCCCGCGATGTCGTGGGCGCCCGAGCCGAGCCGCGACGACTGGCCGAACCCCGGCAGGTCCGGGCTGATGATCCGCAAGCCGGCGAGGTGGGCGACGACCGGTTCGAGGCCGTGGTGCTCGCCCCGGTAGCCGTGGACGACCACGATCGTGGTGGTGGCATCTTCGGGACCGTAGTCCCAGTAGTGCGTGTCGCCCCCGGCCACGCGCGCCACGTGCTCGCGCACCGGCACCGCCGCCAGGAGCGTCGCGTAGGGGGATTCGACGCTCACGTCATCGATTCTAGGCACCCGGGGTGCATGTCAAGCGCTTGCACACCGGCCCTAGACTCAACCGGTGAGCTTCACCGCGCCCATCACCCTGCCAGGCCTCGCCCTGGATCCCCAGTGGTATCGGCGTGCGGTGTTCTACGAGGTCATGGTGCGCTCGTTCTACGACTCCAACGGCGACGGATCAGGCGACCTCGCCGGCCTCATCTCCAAGCTCGACTACCTGCAGTGGCTCGGCGTCGACGCCCTGTGGATCCCGCCGTTCTACAGCTCGCCACTGCGCGACGGAGGCTACGACGTCGCCGACTTCACGAGCGTGCTGCCCGAGTTCGGCACGCTCGACGAGTTCAAGGATCTCGTCACGAAGGCGCACGAGCGCAACATGCGCATCGTCATCGACTACCCGCTCAACCACACCTCCGACCAGCACGACTGGTTCCAGCAGTCCCGTCAGGACCCTGAGGGGCCGTACGGGGACTTCTACGTGTGGAGCGACACCGACGAGAAGTACCCGAACATCCGGATCATCTTCGTCGACACCGAGGATTCGAACTGGACCTTCGACCCCGTGCGGCGCCAGTTCTTCTTCCACCGGTTCTTCTCGCACCAGCCCGACCTCAACTTCGAGAACCCGGCGGTGCGCCAGGCCACCATCGACGGCATCCGGCACTGGATGGACCTTGGCGTCGACGGCATCCGGCTCGACGCGATCCCCTACCTGTTCGAGTCCGAGGACGGCAACGGCGAGGGCGAGCCGAGAACCCACGAGTTCATCAAGGAGATCCGGGCGATGGTCGACCGGGACTACCCCGGCCGGGTGCTCATCGCCGAGGCGAACCAGTGGCCGCAGGAGGTCGTCGCCTTCTTCGGCACCGACGACGAGCCCGAGTGCCACATGGCCTTCGACTTCCCGGTGATGCCGCGCATCTTCTACTCGCTGCGCTCGCAGAACGCGGGTGAGCTCGTGCGGGTGCTCGCCGAGACGACGGAGACCCCGAGGGGCGCGGCGTGGGGCGTGTTCCTGCGCAACCACGACGAGCTCACGCTGGAGATGGTGAGCGAGGAGTACCGCCAGGCGATGTACGGCTGGTACGCCTACGACCCCCGGATGCGCTCCAACGTGGGCATCCGCCGTCGCCTCGCCCCTCTGCTCGACAACTCTCGCGCCGAGCTCGAGCTCACCCACGCACTCCTGTTCAGCCTGCAGGGCAGCCCGTTCCTGTACTACGGCGACGAGATCGGCATGGGCGACAACATCTGGCTGCCCGATCGGGACTCCAGCCGCACGCCCATGCAGTGGACCCCCGACCGCAATGCGGGCTTCTCGACCGCCGACCCCGGCAAGCTCTTCCTGCCGGTCGTGCAGTCCCTGGTCTACAACTACAACCTCATCAACGTGGAGTCGCAGCTCGCGCAGTCGCGGTCGCTGCTGCACTGGGTGCGCAACGTCATCCACGTGCGCAAGGGTCACCCGACGTTCGGGCTCGGGGGCCTGCGCGTGCTGCGCACCGACCACGACTCGGTGCTCGCCTTCGTGCGGGAGTATCCCGGCGAGGGCACCGTGTTCGGGGATTCGGCCGAGACCGTGCTGTGCGTCTTCAGCTTCTCGCACAACCCCGTCTCCGTGACGATCGACGCCGCGGGCTTCGCGGGATCCACGCTCTACGACCTCTTCGGCGGCGGCCGGTTCCCCTCGGTCGGCGAGGACGGGGCGGTCACGCTCACCCTCGGCACCCAGTCGTTCTACTGGCTGCACGTCGGCGATTCTGCCCGCTGACGACGCGCCTGACGGTCGCTGTCGCATGCGGCTCCTACCCTGAGAGCATGGAACACTGGGGCAGGCTCGGCGTCTTCGACCT
>JBAQPI010000012.1:0-1503 GCA_049305635.1 Rhodoglobus sp.
CCCTCGACGCGGTTGAGGAGGCCACGCGCGACGGCGCCCTGCTGCGTGGCGAGGTGCTCGCCCGCTGGCAGGACTTCGTCGGCACCTCCGACCTCTTCCGCAAAGTGGAGTCGTGGTACGCCCGCACTCGGGATGCCGCGACCGCGTGGATCATGGGGCGCCCCCAGCCCGTCGTGGCGGTCGAGACGCAGATCGAGAGCGGCCTGCACGCCGTGATCGTGGATCAGGGCGGGCGGGCGGCTGCGGCATCCTGGGCATCGCTGCAGCGCAGCGCCGCCGGTCGCGCCATCGCCGAGAGGAACCCGGCGCTCGGCTCGGAGAGCCCCGGCTTCACGGATGCCGCGGCCGCGATGATCCGCGAGTGGCAGGGAGCGCTGCTGCGACTCGTGCAGGAGAACGCCGGCTCCAAACGCATCCGGGCGCGCATGCTCTCGGCGGGGCTCAACGTCGTCACCGTCGCGCTCATGATCGTCGTCTTCGCCTCGACCGGCGGCCTGACGGGCGGCGAACTCGTGATCGCGGGTGGTTCCGCCGTGCTCGGCCAGAAGCTGCTCGAGACCGTTTTCGGCGAGGATGCCGTGCGTCGCCTCGCCGCCGAAGCCCGGCGCGACCTCCAGAATCGAGTGCGCACCCTGTTCGACACCGAACGGGAGCGGGTCGCCGCCGCCTTCGAGCCCGTGCGCTTCGGCTCGTCGCCCGAGGCGTTGCGGCGCGAATCGCGCGTGCTCCTCGACGACGTCGAGCGGGCGGCGAGATGAGGACCACCGTCGACGACCGCCTGGCCGCGCTGCGTCGGCTGCGCACCGCGGGCGCCGAGCGCATCCCGGCAGCTCTCGTGGGCGAGGCCGACGAACTGATCGCCCGTGCGGGGGAGCGTCGCGAGCGCTCCCCGGACTACACCGTCGTCGGGGTCTTCGGGGCGACCGGATCGGGCAAGTCGAGCCTCGTCAACGCGCTCGTCGGTGACGAGGTCACGCGCACCCACGTGCGCCGCCCCACGACCTCAGAGGCGCTCGCCGTGACCTGGAACCCCGAGGGCGCGATCGACCTGCTCGACTGGCTCGAGGTGCGTGAACGCGTCGTGCGCGAGGTGCCCCTCGACACTCGGGCGGGTCGGCTCATCCTGCTCGACCTGCCCGACTTCGACTCCGTCGAGACCGCCAACCGCGCCATCGCCGAACGCCTCGCCGCCCAGGTGGACGCCCTCATCTGGGTCGTCGACCCGCAGAAGTACGCCGACGACGTGCTCCACGCGCAGTTCATCACGCCGCACGCCCGACACGGCGCCGTGACCCTCATCGTGCTCAACCAGGTCGACCGGCTCGCGCCCGGCGAGGCGAAAGCCGTCGTCGCCTCCCTCACCGGCATCGTCGAACGCGACGGCATCGCCAAGGCCCGCGTGCTGCCCGTCAGCGCCAAGACCGGCGACGGCATCGACGCCCTGCGCGCCGCGATCGGCGACCTCGCCGCCGCGCGGGTCGCCCGCGAGGCGCGACTCAGCGC
>JBAQPI010000013.1:0-1699 GCA_049305635.1 Rhodoglobus sp.
GAGTACACCTGGGCGTTGCGCGAGCACGAGGGTGGTCCACTGCTCGGCGTCATCGGAGCCCGTGCCGCGCGCAACGACGTGGGCTACTGGCTCGGGGCGCCCCACCGCGGCAACGGGTACATGACCGAGGCACTCAGCGCAATCATCGCATGGCTCTTCGAGCACGGGTGGGGGTCGATCGTCTGGGAGTGCGTCGTCGGCAACCGCGCCTCGGCTGCCGTCGCGAGGAACGCTGGCTTCCGCTTCGCGGGCGAACGACCCACCAATCTCGGGTTCCGCGATGGGACCCATCCTCCGGCTTGGCACGGCGTGCTCGCGCGCGACGACTCGCGCGAACCGCAGGACGGCTGGCCCGCGTGATGCCGGTCGTTCTCTTCGACCTCGATGACACTCATCGCGCACCGGGCGGCCGTCGACCGCGGCATTACCCTGTGCCTGGGAGCCTCCCCATCGTGCCCGACGATCCGACCCGCGGCCGCCCTGCTCCGGCAGCTTTCTGCATGGCGGAGACCCTCCGCATAACTCCTGCTGACCGCCCCGCACCGGGGCCCGAAAGCCGCACCCGCCGCGCCCAGCAGGAGTTGTGCCGTCAGAGCACTCGGCGGAACCGACGATGCATGGCCACCAGGTTCACCACCGCATCGCGGACGGCGACGGGGTCGCGCATGGTTCGCTGGTAGACCGGGCGCAGCGTCATCAACCCGAGCCTCGCCGCCGCAAGATCGCGATCACGATCGCGCACGTGGAGCTCCCAGCCGTCGTGGGCGAGCCTGCTGTCCGCCTCGAGCACCAGGCAACCTTCGACGAGGAGGTCGACGCGCCCGACGCCCTCGAGCGTGACCTGCGGCTCGCAGCGAAGCCCGGCGGAGCGCACGATCATCCGCAGAATCGTCTCCTGTCCCGCTTCGGCGCGGCCATCGACGAGCCGACGGAGCCGACGCGACCGTTCCGGCGCGCCGTCGAAGACCTGCTCGAGGCCGAAATCATCCAACAGTCCGAGGTGGAGCGCGCTGTCGATAGACGCGAGCGCCCACCACGGGCGCTGACAGCGCAGCGTCTGGGCGAGAGCATCGATCAGGCCGACGGAGCACTCGTCTCCGTCCGCCTGCTCCAGCAAGGGATGCCAATGAAGCACGGCGCTGCCGCGACCCGCGCGGAGGGGAACGGCCCTTCGTTCCGGATGCCGCATGCGCGACATGGCTCGATCGACATGTACGTGGGTGCGGGGGTCGTCAGCGAACACCCCATTGAGCACCAGCGCCGAGGTGCAGGCGAGTCGACCCCCGACCCGAACGGCGCGCAGGATCTCGGGCGCTGTGCCCGGCAGTGCATAGTGGTCCCGCCGCACGCGGATGAGCGCGCCGAGCCGCACGGCCTCGGTCAGCGTCCACGGCGCGGCTCCCGCCCGCAACAACTCGTGCCGCGACGCGATGCGCCGGCCGAGCATCCCGAAGGCCGCGATCCACTCCACACGAGGGATGCTGCCGCGGCGATGAGCGCGCGCGGGAGAGGCTCCGCGTTCTGTGGACAGCGGAGGATGTGCATAACTCCTGCTCCTGGCGTCCGGAGCGCAGCGATCGGGCGGAGAACGGCGTGGAGCAGGAGTTACGCGCGCCGAGTGTGGCGGCACGGCGGCGGCACGTGCGGGGGCACGTGCGGGGGGCACCGGCGGGGGCACGTGCGGGGGCACGTGCGGGGG
>JBAQPI010000014.1:0-11930 GCA_049305635.1 Rhodoglobus sp.
CCGCCGCTGCTGCCGCCGGCACCGAGGGCGGTGTCCCACGGCGTCCGGGCGGGCGGTGCGACGAGCGACTCCGTGTAGGAGGGCATGCCGAACTCGGGGGTGTTCGTCTTGCCGAGGCTGACGGCGCCGGCCGCATCCATGACCGCGACGATCTCGTCGGTGGTCTCCGGCACGAAGTCGGCCATCAGCCGGGAGCCGAACATCGTGCGCACCCCCGCGCGCATCGCGAGATCCTTGTCGGCGACCGGGAGTCCCCACAGCACCGCCGCGCGCGGCACCCCGGCAAGCGCCGCAGCGCGCTCGAGGGCCGCCTCGCGCGTCACGGTCGCGAAGGCGCCGAGTCCGGCATCCAGTCGATCGATCCTGGCCAGGTAGTGCTCGGCCAGCTCGACGGGGGTCACCTCGCCGCGGCGCAGCCAGTCGAGCTGCTCGAGCGCGGTCAGGTGATGGAGTTCGAACACGACTACTTGAGCGACTTCTGCATGAGCACGGCGCCCAGCCAGCGGTCGAACTTGAACCCCACCTTGCCCATATGGCCGATCCGGCTGAAGCCGAACTTCTCGTGCATGGAGATGGATGCCTCGGCCCGCTCGTCGGCGATCACCGCGATGATCTCCCTGAGCCCCGCCGCCCTCGAGCGCTCGATGATCTCCCCGAGCAGGGCCTTTCCCAGACCCTTGCCGGTGGATGCGGGACCGAGATAGATCGAGTTCTCCACGGTGAACCGGTAGGCCGCCTTCGCCTTCCACGGGAACACGTAGGCGAAGCCGAGCAGCTCGCCGCGCGGGCTCACCGCCACGAGGAAGGGCAGGTGCTTCTCGCTCGTCTTGGCGAACCTGCGCCGCAGTTCGGCGAGCGTCATGGGCTTCTCGTCGAGGGTGACCGTGGAGTTGAGCACGTAGTGGTTGTAGATCTCGAGGATGCCAGGCAGGTCGGCGGCCGCGGCATCCCGGATCGCGTACTCGAAGGGGGGCTCGGCCTCGGGCGCCGGCCCCAGCGCCGGCGGCAGTTTGCGCCGCGGGTTGTACTCCTCCTCCAGCATGGGCAGAGTCTATTCCCGTCGAAGCGGCATCAGTCGAGGCTCCAGTCCACGGGCTCCGCGCCCTGGGCGGCGAGTAGTTCGTTGGCCCTGCTGAACGGACGCGAGCCGAAGAATCCGCCGCTCGCGGAGAGCGGGCTCGGGTGCGCGCTGCGGATGATCGGCGTCGCACCGAGGAGCGGCGCGAGGTTCGCGGCATCCCGGCCCCACAGGATCGCCACGAGCGGGCCGCCGCGCGCCACGAGGGCACGGATGGCCTGCTCGGTCACCGCCTCCCAGCCCTTGCCGCGATGCGAGCCCGAGGCGCCCGACCGCACGGTGAGCACGCGGTTGAGCAGCATCACCCCGTGCTCGGCCCACCCGGTGAGGTCGCCATGGGCCGGCACCGGCAGGCCGAGGTCGTCGTGCAACTCGCGATAGATGTTCTGCAGGCTGCGCGGCACGGGTCGCACGTGCCGGTCGACGGCGAACGACAGGCCGATGGGATGCCCGGGCGTGGGGTACGGGTCCTGCCCGACGATGAGCACCCGCACGTCGGCCATCGGGTAGCCGAAGGCCCGCAGCACGGACTCCCCTGCCGGCAGGTACCGGCGCCCCGCCGCGGTCTCCGCGCGCAGGAACTCGCCGAGCTGGGCGATGCGGCCGGCGACGGGTTCGAGCGCGCCGGCCCACCCGGGGTCGACGAGTTCAGTGAGCGGTCGCGGCATCCGCGTCATCGAGGGTCACGACGGGCAGCACCGACCATGGGAAGTTGATCCAGCGGTCCGTCGTGCGCCACGTGTAGCTGGGTTCGTAGACGGTGCCGGGCTTCGAGTACAGGCACACCGTGCGCACCTCGGCACCCGCGATCTCGAGCAGCTGCACGACCATCGCGAGAGTGCGACCCGAGTCCGAGACATCGTCGACGAGCAGCACGCGCTTGCCCTCGATGGATGCCTCGTCCAGCAGCGGGGGCAGCATGATCGGCTCGGGCAGCCTCGTGCCGACCCCGGTGTAGAACTCGGCATTGACGGAGCCGCAGCTCTTGGCTCCGAGGGCGTAGGCGATCGCGCCCGCGAGCAGGAGTCCGCCTCGTGCGATCGCGACGACGATCTCGGGGTCGAATCCGCTCTTGAGCACATCGAGGGCGAGATCGCGCGATGCCGTACCGAAGTCGTTCCAGGTCAGGTTCTCGCGCTCGTCGTCGGCCATGGCTCCACGCTATCGTTCGTTCATGCCTTCAGTCGTGCGCGGTCATGCCGGCGCCATCACCTTCGGCCTGGTCGGATACCTGTTCCTCGTCGAACTGGTCAGCGGGGTTCTGCAGGGGTACTACGTGCCGCTCATCCCGGATCTGGTCGAGCACCTCGGCATCCGGGACGCCGACTTCAACTGGTTCGAGGCCGCCCAGTTGCTGCTGAGCGCGATCGTCGTGCCGGTGCTCGCGAAGCTCGGCGACATGCACGGCCACAAGCGCATCCTGCTCCTCGCCACGGTGCTCACGGCCGGGGCGACCTGGTGGCTCGCCTTCACCGGCGACTTCACGACCTTCCTCATCGCCTGGGCGCTGCAGGGTTTCTACGTGGTCTGGCTGCCGCTCGAGGTGGCCCTCATCTTCGACCGCGGCCGCACCACCGGCACCGGGGCGTCGCAGACCCGGCGCGCGGCGGGCTACCTCGTGGTCGCGCTCGAGGCCGGCGCGATCGCCGGCGCCCTCGGCGGCGGCCGGGTGTTCACCGCCCTCGGCGGCGACGTGCAGACGACGCTCATGGTGCCGGCGATCGCCGTGAGCCTGGTGTTCTTCGCGATCCTGTTCGGCGTGCCGGAGTCCAAGCCCCTGCCGGGTCGAACCCTCGACTGGGTGGGCTTCACGGTGCTGACGCTCGGCCTCCTGCTCATCACCTCGGGCCTGACCTTCCTGCGCATCAACGGCCCCGCGACGTGGTGGGTCTACCTGCTCATGCTCGTGGGCGTCGCCGTGTTCGTGCCCTGGGGCCGGTTCGAGCTGCGGCAGCAGGATCCCGCGATCGACCTGCGCGTGCTGCGCCAGCCCAACATGTGGCCGGTGCAGCTCACCGCCGGCCTCGTCGGCATCAGCCTGCTGGGGGCGCAGGCCCCGCTGTCCACCTTCGCGGGCACCGATCCGGTCAACGGCTACGGCCTCGGGATGCCCGCCGACGAGATCTCGTACATCATCGGCGCATACCTCGTGTCGATGATCGTCGGCGCCCTCATCTTCCCGCGCCTGTCGAGGTGGACCAGCCCGCGCGTCGCGCTCATCGTCGCAACCTTCTTCGTCGCAGCCGGATACCTGCTGTTCCTCGTCAACCACACGACGGTCGTCGGCGTGTTCGTGAACATGGCGATCGTGGGCCTCGGTTCGGGCGCGCTCGTGGGCGCCCTTCCGGCCGCGGCCGCGGCGGCGGCTCCGCGCGGCCAGACCGGGATCGCCACCGCGCTCACGAACACCACGAAGACGATCGGCGGCTCCTTCGCATCCGCGATCTTCGCCATCGTGCTCGCGGCTGGCGCGGCGAGCGCCGTCACGGCCACCGCGTCGAGCCTGCTCGGCTACCTCACGGTGTTCGCGATCTGCGGCATCGGCGCGCTCGTCGCGGCGGTGCTGCTGTTCCTCGTGCCCAAGCTCGCCTTCGCGGACAGCGAGGTCGACGCCTACGAGGAGGCGGCTACGAGCGAGGCTCCAACGGCCCGCGAATGACCTTGTGCTGCGCGGCCTGGGCGACCGGCCGCACCGTCAACTGCTCGATGCTGACGTGGTGCGGCAGCTCGAGAGCCGTCACGATCGCCTCGGCGATGTCCTCCGCGCGCAGCGGCTCCTGCACGTTCTCGTAGACCTTGCCCGCGGCCTGCGCGTCGCCACCGAAGCGGTTGAGCGAGAACTCCTCCGTCTCGACCATGCCGGGCGCGACGTCGATCACCCGGATCGGCTCCCCCGCGAGTTCGAGGCGCAGCACGGCGACGAGCGCGCGCTCCGCGAACTTCGCGGCGTTGTAGCCGCCACCGCCCTCGTAGGGCACGTATCCGGCCACCGAGGTGACCGTGAGGATGTCCGCGCTCGTGCCCGGCGTCCAGCCCTTGCGCAGCAGCGGCAGCATCGCGCTCGTGACCCGCTTGGTACCCAGGACGTTCACGTCGAACATCCACTGCCAGTCCTCGGGCCGGCTCTCCTCGACGGACTCCATGCCGCGCGCGCCGCCTGCGTTGTTGACCAGGGCGTGCACCGCCCCGAGGCCGTCGACGTAGGCCGCGAGCGCGTCGACATCGGACTGCTTCGTCACGTCGGCGACGAACACGTCGCAGCCGGTCTGGGTCGCGAGCGCGGCGAGCCGGTCGGCGCGCCGGGCGACGCCCACCACATCCCAGCCGTGCTCGCGGAGTCGGCGCACGGTCGCCGCACCGATCCCAGAACTCGCACCCGTCACCACTGCTCGCCTCGACGTCATGCTCCCAAAGTAGTGCGAAAGCGATGCCGGAGTTCACGAGCACCACCTCGTCGGGGGCGTCGAAACGGCGCGGTGTTCGCGCATAACTCCTGCAGAACCTTCCCGCTCGCTCGGCGGTTCCGCAGGATCCCGCGGCTCGGTCGCCACCCTTCCACCGACTTGCAGGAGTTATGAACGGTGACCTGGGTATGGGGTGTGAGTACCCGGATGCCTGCGCGCCGGTTACGCCGTGTGTCGGGCGCCGTTGACCGCGACCGGCCACCTTCTTAGGCTCGCTTGACGAGTGGGTGGCCCAACATCCGCCGAAGATTTCAAGGAGCCCCATGTCCGACTGGAAGTTCGAGACCAAGCAGGTGCACGCCGGTGCGCAGCCCGACCCCACCACGAACGCGCGTGCGACGCCGATCTACAAGACGACGTCCTACGTGTTCGACAGCACGCAGCACGCGCAGAACCTGTTCGCCCTCGCCGAGTTCGGCAACATCTACACGCGACTGATGAACCCGACCACCGACGTGGTCGAGCAGCGGGTCGCGGCGCTCGAGGGCGGCACCGCGGCGCTCGCCGTGGCATCCGGCTCCTCGGCGATCACCTACGCGGTGCTGAACATCGCCGGGGCGGGCGATCACATCGTCTCCAGCTCCTCGATCTACGGCGGCACCTACAACCTGTTCAAGTACACGCTCGCCAAGCTCGGCATCGAGGTCACCTTCGTGGAGGACCAGGACGACGCGGCCGAGTGGGCCGCCGCCGTGCGCCCCAACACCAAGCTGTTCTTCGCCGAGACCATCGGCAACCCGAAGATCAACA
Organism: Rhodoglobus sp.; assembly: GCA_049305635.1. Taxonomy (GTDB): domain Bacteria; phylum Actinomycetota; class Actinomycetes; order Actinomycetales; family Microbacteriaceae; genus Rhodoglobus. The sequence continues at coordinate 5,293 of JBAQPI010000014.1, forward strand.
TCCTCGACATCGAGGCCGTCGCCAAGGTCGCGCACGACAACGCGGTGCCGCTCATCGTGGACAACACGATCGCGACGCCGTACCTCATCCGCCCCCTCGAGTTCGGCGCCGACATCGTCGTGCACTCGGCAACGAAGTTCCTCGGCGGTCACGGCACGGTCATCGCCGGCGTCATCGTCGACGGCGGCAAGTTCCCGTGGTCCGAGCACGTCGACAAGTTCCCCGGCCTCACCGAGCCCGACCCGAGCTACCACGGGGCGAGCTACACGGGCGTGCTCGGCGACGGCATCGCCTACGTCATCAAGGCCCGCGTCACGCTGCTGCGCGACACCGGCGCCGCGCTCTCGCCCGACAGCTCCTTCGCGCTCATCCAGGGCATCGAGACGCTCAGCCTGCGCATCGAGCGCCACGTGCAGAACACCCAGGAGATCGCGGAGTGGCTCGAGAACCACGACGACGTCGCCTCGGTGAACTACGCGGGCCTGCCCTCCAGCCCGTGGTACGCGGCGGCCAACAAGTACGCGCCCAAGGGCGTCGGCGCGGTCGTCTCCTTCGAGCTCAAGGGCGGTGTGGATGCCGGCCGCGCCCTGGTCGAGAACGTCGCGCTGTTCAGCCACCTGGCCAACATCGGCGACGTGCGCAGCCTCATCATCCACCCGGCATCCACGACCCACTCCCAGCTCACCCCGGAGCAGCAGCTTACGACGGGTGTCACGCCCGGCCTCGTGCGCCTCTCGGTGGGCATCGAGAACATCGACGACCTCAAGGCCGACCTCCAAGCGGGCTTCGAGGCGGCGCGGAAGGCGGGCGCCGCCTCGGCGACCGCCTGAGCCTGGCACACGCGGGGTGCGGTGTAACAAACACCGGAGTCGTTGACCCGTCCGCGATACTTGACCGACATGGACTGGCAGACCTCCGAGGACACCGTTCCCTCGGCCTTCATCACCGAGGCGAATGCGCGATCGGTCTCCGGCAAGCCGCCGGCGAGCGGCGCCTGGCGCGAGGGCGACCCGGTGGGCAACCGCCGGTTCGCCTCGCTCGGGGCGATGACGCTCGAGCGCGGCGGCGAGCTGCCGCTGGTCCGGGTCGCGTACGAGACCGTCGGCACCCTCAACGCCGCGCGCGACAACGCCGTGCTCATCGTGCACGCGCTCACCGGTGACAGCCACGTCGTGGGCGACCCCGGCCCCGGGCATCCCACGGTCGGCTGGTGGAGCGGCATGGTCGGCCCAGGCAAGGCCATCGACACGAACCGCTGGTTCGTGGTCGCCCCGAACATGCTCGGCGGCTGCCAGGGCACCACCGGTCCCGCCTCGCACGCGCCGGACGGCGCCGAGTGGGGGTCGCGGTTCCCCTTCGTCACCATCCGCGATCAGGTCTCGGTGCAGCTGGCGCTCACCGACCACCTGGGCATCGACCGCTGGTCCGCCGTCATCGGCGGCTCGATGGGCGGCATGCAGTCGCTCGAATGGGCGGTCAGCCACCCGGACCGTCTCGAGCGCGTCGCCGTGCTCGCGGCCCCGCCGTTCTGCAACGCGGACGCGATCGCCCTCAACTCCCTGCAGGCCGCCGCCGTGCGCATGGACCCCGCCTTCGCCGACGGCGACTACTACGACGCCGCCGATGGCGAGGGCCCGCATCGCGGCCTCGCGCTCGCCCGGCGGATGGCCCTGCACAGCTACCGCTCCCCCACGGAGCTGAACGACCGCTTCGAGCGCAGCTGGCAGAGCGGGCTCAGCCCCCTCGGCGGCGGCGGCCGCTACGCGGTCGAGAGCTACCTCGACTTCCACGGCAACAAGTTCACGCGCCGCTTCGACGCCAACAGCTACCTCACCCTCGTCGAGGCGATGAGCTCGCACGACGTCGGACGCGGCCGGGGCGGCACCGCGCAGGCGCTCTCCCGAGCGACCGCGAAGGCGCTCGTGCTCGGCATCGACAGCGACCGGCTCTACCCGGTCGAGGAGCAGCGCCGCATCGCCGCGCACCTGCCGGGCAACATCGACGGCGACTCGCCGCACATCATCTCCTCGCCGTTCGGGCACGACGGGTTCCTCATCGAGGACCGCATCGTCGGCGAGCAGCTGGTGCGACTCCTCGCCAGCTGAACCTGGTTTGTCCCCCGGTGCGTCACCCCCGTTTCGGGGTCGCGGTGTGACAGCATGGCGACGACATGGACCTCATCACCAAGGAGCGCGACCGACTCCTCCAGCGCACCGCGCGCGCGTACGGCGCGAGCTTCACCCTGGTCTCTCTGCTGTGCCTGAGCATCCCGGGGGCGGTGGAGCCCGCCGCCTATCTCGCCAGCCTGCCGCTCTACGCCGCGATCGGATTCGGCCACTGGCGCATGGGCTCCAGCCGTTCGCTGCTGTGGGCAGGACTCGTCGTCGCAGCGGGCCTCGCGCTCATCGCGGTCGCGTCGCTGACGGGGGCGGGGCCGGGGCCATCGGGCGTGTCGGCGATCGCGCAGGTGTCGGCGGCATCCCTCGCCTCGGTCGCGATCGTGCTGACGACGAGCGCGCCGCGCCGCGGCCTGCTGGCCGTGACCTTCCTCACGGTCGGCACGGCCGCGACGCTGCTGCTGGCGCCGTTCCAGCCACCGGTGCGCACGATCGCCCTGATCGTGCTCGGCTGGACGCTCGCCACGATCGTCGGGTTCTGGATCAACGCGGGCGTGCCCCAGGCGGCCCGCCGGATCGCGAGCATCGGCCGCGCGCACCGCGCGGAACGCCAGGCGAGCGAGACCGAGGCCCAGCGCCGGCAGGGGGCACGGCTGCTGCACGACACCGTGCTCGCGACGCTCACCCTGCTCGCCCACTCCGGGGTGGGCGTCGCCCCCGAGACGCTGCGCCAGCAGGCCGCCGACGACGCGCGACTGCTGCGCCAGCTGCGGCTGGGAGCGACCCCGACCCCGCAGTCCTCGGGCGACTACAACCTCGAGGGCGTCGAGGACACCGTGCTGGGCACGACGCTCGAGTCGGTCAAGCAGCGGTTCGGGCGCATGGGACTCGAGGTGAGCTGGCACGGCACGGGCCAGGTGCTGCTGCCGAGCAACGTGCTCGATGCGTTCCTGCTCGCCCTCGCCGAGTGCCTCGAGAACGTGCGGCGGCACTCCGGGGTCACGGAGGCCCACGTGACGATCACCGACGACGAGTCGATGGTGCGCGCGATGATCACCGACTCCGGCGTCGGCTTCGACATCGACGATGTGGACTCGGCGCGCCTGGGCTTCAAGGAGTCCGTCGTCGGCCGGCTCAAGGAGGTCGGCGGCAAGGCCCGTCTGTTCTCCTCCAAGGGCTCGGGCACGACGGTCGTGCTGGAGGTGCCGCGATGAGCTACTCCGCGCCGGAGGAGAACACCCTCGGCGTCATCCTGGGTCGCGGCCGTCGCCGGGAACCCGATGCCACGCGCCGCGTCATCCGCGAGGCGACGCCGCGCCGCGCGAGCCTGGGCACCTCCTTCATCGGGATCGGGGCGGCCGTGATCGTGGCCCTGCGATCCATCTACGGCGGTGTCTGGTTCCTGAGCCTGTGGAACGACTACCCCGATCCCCTGCCGGCCCTCGCCGCCTGGTCCGTGCTCATCGCGGTGATGGTCGCGACGTTCATCACGGCACGCGTGACCGGCGACCAGCTGCCCGACTGGATGTTCGCGATCTTCCTCGCCGGTCTCGCCGCCGCGGTGGCACTCGACCTCGCCGCGATCTGGCCGCTGCACGACATCGGTCGCAACGCGACCGCCGCGGTCACCGCCGGCATGGCGCTGCTCGTGGTCATCACCCTGCGGCGCGCCCGCGACATCCTGATCGCCGACGCCGCGCTCGGCCTCGCGCTCGGCACGGCGATGCTGCTGAACTCGAGCCTGGCCCCAGACGATCTCGGTCCGCAGGTGACGACACTGGCCTTCGCGGTGCTGCCTGCGATCATCGGCGTCGTCGTCGTGCGCGGGTTCCGGCGCCTCGTGCAGGTCGAGCTCGACCGCGTGCTGGTGCAGAGCACGGTCTCGGCACCGCGGTTCGCGGTGGGCATGATGGCCTCCGAGGAGCTCGCGCGGCTCGACCTCGCGGCGGAGGATCTGCTCGAGTCCGTCGCGACGGGCAAGACCAAGCTGCCGCTCGATCCCAAGACCGCGTCGATCGCGGCGTCTCTGGCGACCGAGCTCCGCCTGCACCTCATCGAGGGGCGACGCGAGACATGGCTGTACCACGCGATCACGGAGTCGGACTTCCTCGGCAAGTCGGTGACCCTCGTCGACAAGGGCAGCCTCGCCGGCCTGCTCGACCCGCAGCAGCGCGACGGGCTGCTGTCCACCGCGTGGCTGCTGGTGAGCGACGCGGCCAAGAACAACACGGGGCGCTCGGTGCAGATCACCGTCGGCCCCGCGACCGACTCGGTGGAGACGCCCGAGGGGCGCAAGATCACCATCCCGATCGTGCTCACCACGACGGGTGTGCCGCGAAATCGTGTCGACCCGGCCGCATGGGAGGCCATCCGACGGGTTGGGCAGTACTCTGACTCCACCCAGCACTCGAGCCTGAGAGTCGACATCCAGTGTCTCGTCGACAATCCGGCGGACCACATGATCCATTGACGAACCAGGGGACCACACCGTGACCGAAACCGATCGAATCCGTCTCGCGCTCGTCGACGATCACCGGATGCTGCTCGGTGCGCTCACCGAATGGATCCGCAACGCCGCGAGCGACATCAACATGGTCGCCGCCGTGCCGACCTGGCCGGAGCTCATCACCCATCCGGAGTTCCCCGTCGATGTCGTGCTGCTCGACCTCGACCTCAAGGACAACATCCCGATCTCGCTCAAGATCAACACCCTCAAGACCACCGGGGTCAAGGTCGTGCTGATGAGCACCTACTCCGAGCCGAACGTGGTGCGCGAGGCGCTCGGCGCCGGCGCGCTCGGCTACCTGGTCAAGAGCGAGGATGCCGGCATGATCGTCGAGGCGATCCGCGCGGCCGCGAAGGGCGAGTCCTTCGTCTCCGCGGAACTGGACCTCGCGCTCAACGCCGGCGAGGTCGGCGGCGCCCCGAAGCTCTCGGCGCAGGAGCGGCGCGTCATGGCCCTGTACGGCGGCGGCGAGCCCGTGAAGGCGGTGGCGTTCCAGCTGTCGATCTCCGAGGAGACCGCCAAGAGCTACCTCAAGCGCATCCGCGAGAAGTACCGCGTGGCGGGCTTCGACGTGGGCACGAAGGTCGCGCTGCGCAAGCGGGCGATCGAGGACGGCATCCTCATCGAGTCGGACCTGCCCCGCGGCTTCTGAGCACGCGGTCATCCTTCGTCGGGACCGCCGACCGCCTCGTCCAGCGCGCGCTCGAGGCGCTCGACCTTGCCCGTGAGCTCCCCCGTGCGACCGGGCCGGATGTCGGCCTTGAGCACGAGCGACACCCGCGACCCGTAGGCTCCGACCGCCTCCGTCGCGCGGCGGATCACGTCGAAGACCTCGTCCCACTCCCCCTCGACGGTCGTGAACATCGCATCGGTGCGATTGGGCAGTCCCGACTCGCGCACGATCCGCACCGCCGCGGCGACCGCGTCGTGCACCGAGTCCGATCCGTCGGCACCGCCCGACGGGGCGACAGAGAAGGCGACGAGCATGCTCAGAGCCTGTCATGCTCGCGTGCGAACGGCCAGACCCCCGGCAGCCATGCCTCGACCTCGTCGCCCACGCGGGCCGGCGAGGTGACGACGGCGTGCACGGCCCAGCCGAGCAGCACGAACTCGAGAAGATTGCGCACCGTGAGCACGCTCACCATGAGCGGGTGCAGCAGCAGCAGTGCCGTATACAGGTAGGGGTAGATCGTCTGGGTCAGGGCCGCGATGGCGAGCCCGAGGATCGCGGGCGTGCGGAACGAGCGACCGGCGCCCGCGGCGTGCGTCACGAGCCCCAGCAGAATGGGCGCCGCGAGCCAGCCGATGAACTGCGGCGAGCCCACCTTGTTGAACGCGATGAGACACACCGTGAGGGCGAGGGCGAGCGGCGGCAGCAGGTCGTGTGCGGATGCTCCGGCGCGCGCCGCGCGGACGCCCAGGAGCACCACGGCGAGCACCCCGAGGGCGAGCACGGGTGTCATCCAGGCGATCGCGACATCCGCCCCGGGTCCGGTCACCGCGAAGGAGAGGATCGCGCGGTCGTAGGTCACCTCGGCACCGGGCACGCCGGCCAGGGCCATCCACATCCACGCCGTGCTGATCGGCGCCTCCGGCTGCAGGCCGCGCCCGGTCTGCTGGGTGATGAAGCTCAGGATGTTGCCACCGGCGCCGATGAACAGGGCGCTGAGCATGATGACCGCCGAGGCGATGAGCGCGGCGGCCACCACGCGCAGCCGCTCGCGCAGCGCGATGACCGCGGCGGCGATGAGGGCGGCCGGCCAGACCTTGATCCAGGTCGCGATCGTCAGCAGCACGCCTGCGAGGCCGGGACGCGTGGCGAGCAGGAGCATCGCGACGATCGCGATCGGCGCGCTGATCGAGTCGATGCGGGCGAGGGCGATGGGTCCGAGCAGCAGCAGGAAGCCCACCCACCACCAGCCGGCGGCCACGCGCTCGCGGGACCTGCCCCATCCCGTGAGCACACCGAAGGCGACGACGTTCAGGAGCATGACCATCGTCAGCCAGGTGCTCGC
>JBAQPI010000015.1:0-1966 GCA_049305635.1 Rhodoglobus sp.
TGGCCATCCTCGCCGGCAACCTCGCCTCGCGCTCCGGCTTCGACATCCCCGCGGAACTCGACGAGCTGCAGGTCGCGTTCGTGCTGCTCACGGAGTCCGAGGCGCCCGGTGCCGCGGCGACTCAGCAGCGCATCGCCGAGGCCCTCGACGGCAACCGGGATCTCGCGCCGATCGGTTCGACCGCCTCCGGCACGCTCTGGTACTACCCCGGGCTCGCCGAAGGCGTCGCGCCCTCCGGCCCCGGCCCGCTCGGCACGCCGCTGGGCATCGGGATCGTCGCGGGCCAGGCGGCGGTGTTCCTGTTCACGCTGCTGCTCGCGATCCCCACCACGCGGCGACGTCGACTGCGCACCGCGAGGGTGACGGGCGAGGAGACCGCGCCGCAGGACGAGGTGAGCGGATGACCGATCCCATCGAACCCGGTGGCGACGCCTTCGCCCGGGACGAGTCGTTCCCCGAGCAGGATGCGCCGGAACCCGCCGTCAAGCGGCAGGTGACGGCCCGCGGTGCCGCCCTCGCCGGCGCGCGCGTGGTCGCGGGCCTCGTCGGCGTCGGTGTGGCGGTCGTGACGATCGGCGCGGCGGGTCTCCTGCCGTTCCCCGTCATCCGCTCGGCGCCGCCGAGCGTGCTCGTGACCCCGGTCCCGACCGCGCAGCAGCTGGTGTGCCCCGGCGCCGTGCTGCGGCTCGCCGACGAGACCGGCGAGGGCGCGACGACGGCGTCGGCGATCGGGCAGCCGGTGGTCGACTACGAGGCGAGCGCGGGCCCCGTGGACGCCACGGCGTTCGCCCAATCGGATGCCGCGACCGAATCCACCCCGCAGGCCCCGACACTCATCAGCACCCCGCCGTCGGACTCCGGCGACGCGGAGCCCCCGCTGCTGAGCGGCGCCCAGGTGCAGGCGGTCGGGGAGGGCGAGTTCGCGGGCCTCGTGGCGGCCGACTGCGCCGTCGCGAGCGGGGACGCGTGGCTCGTCGGCGGCTCCACGGCGGTCGGCCGCACGACCCTGCTCACGCTGAGCAACCCCACGGAGGTGCCGGCGACGGTGGACCTCGAGCTGTATGGCGAGAACGGCCTCATCGCGGCCCCGGGCACGAGCGGCATCATCGTCGCGCCGAGGGGCCAGCGCGTGCTCTCCCTCGCCGGATTCCGGCCGGACATCGTCTCGCCCGCCGTGCACGTCACCAGCCGCGGGGGTCTCGTGGTCGCCAACCTGCAGCAGTCGGTGGTGCGCGGTCTCGTGCCGGGCGGCCTCGACATCGTGGGCTCCGCCCCCACCGCCTCGCTCGAGAACGTGATCCCCGGGGTCCTGGTCGCCGACCCGCTCGCCGTGCAGGCGATGCAGGGTGGCGGTCCGGCCTTCGAGGACGTGCGGACGGTGCTGCGTCTGTTCGCCCCGGGGGAGTCCGATGCCGGGGCGACGGTGCGGGTCATCCCCGAGAGCGGCACGGAGACGGGAACCTCGTTCGAGCTCGACCTCGAGGCCGGACGCGTGCTCGATGTGCCCCTGGACGACCTCGCCGCAGGCAGCTACACGGTGCGCGTCGAGTCGAGCGAGCCGCTGGTCGCCGCGGTGCGGGTGACGGCCGCCGCGGGGGAGACCTCCGACTTCGCCTGGGCGGTCGCCGCGCCGGCGCTGCCGGATCGCGCCCAGGTGACCGTGGCGGACGGGCCCGCGCCGCGACTGCACCTGTCCAACCCGACGTCAGCCGAGGTCGCCGTCGAGGTCGGCGACGTGCTCGTCGTGGTGCCGGCGGACGGGTCCGCCGTCGTCGCCGTCGAGGCCGGTGCGACCTACCGGCTCGCCGGCTTCGAGCGGCTGTTCGCCGCGGTGAGCTTCGCCGACGGCGGGTTCCTGGCCCAGTACGCCGTCCACCCGCCCGGGGTCGCGTCCGGCGCGATCACCATCTACCCCTAGACACGTAGTTCGTCTCGCTCAGCGAGCGGCCTCGGCGCCTGAACGAGT
>JBAQPI010000016.1:0-2754 GCA_049305635.1 Rhodoglobus sp.
GATCACGCCGTACTCGTGGCTCGCGTCCGCCGGCGTCGCGGGGACGACCCCGGCACGTTCGAACTCGCAGCCCTTGTGCACCAGGAGCGTGGCATCCCCGCCGTCGTCGAGGATCATGTTGGGCCCGTCGAAGCCTTCCGCCGACCAGTCGAAGATCTGCTCGGTGCACCACCAGTACTCCTCGAGGCTCTCGCCCTTCCAGGCGAACACGGGCACGCCGGCGGGGGCGTCGGGCGTGCCGGTCAGGCCGACCGCGATGGCGGCGGCCGCGTCATCCTGCGTGGAGAAGATGTTGCAGCTGGCCCAGCGCACCTGCGCACCGAGCGCGGTGAGGGTCTCGATGAGCACGGCGGTCTGCACGGTCATGTGCAGGGAGCCGGCGATGCGGGCGCCCGCGAGCGGCTTCGATCCGCCGAACTCGGCGCGCAGGGCCATGAGCCCGGGCATCTCGTTCTCGGCGAGCCTGATCTGGTGGCGGCCCGCCTCGGCGAGGGCGAGGTCGGCGACCTTGAACGGGAGGGCGGTGCTGGTGGCGGCGGTCATGCGACCATTCTTGCAGGCGCACACCGCGAGGCAGCACGCGGATGAGCTCAGGCGGGTGCGACGATCGGCTCCAGCACCTCCAGCGGGAACGGCCCCCCGGAGGCGTCGAGCCAGTCGATGAGCGCATTCACCGCCGTCAGCGTCTCGCGCCAGTCGCGAACCGCCACGCACGCCACGCCCAACTCGTGCACCGGGTAGTCGTTGCCGGTCTTGTCCAGACGGTCGCCGATGAACAGCAGCGTCTCGATCGGCACATCGAGCTGCGAGACGAGGCGCTGGACGCCGTAGGCCTTGTCGATGCCTTTCCGGGTGATGTCGATCGAGGTGGACCCGCCGCCGCGCACCTCCAGGTCCGGAAGCCGCGGTGAGACGTACTCCCAGAGCGAGCGCTTCTTGGCGCCGTCGGGATCCCACGCGGTCTTCTCGGCGACGGGAGCCTGCTGCCCCAGGGCCGAGAACGTGATCTGGCTGCCGCGATCCTCGATGAGGTCGCCCCAGACGCCAGGATGCCACAGCCCGAGCTCGCGCGCGCCCTCCTCGAGCAGCGCCACCGAGCGCGCCTTCTCGTCGTCGGTGAGATCCTCCGCGTACTGGAGCTGCCACCCGCCGTCCGCCCACAGGTAGTACCGCGTGCCGCAGGTGGGCATGAGGTGAAGTCGGCGCAGCGCCGTCTCGTCGGCCCGGAAGCCGTCGAGGGCCTGGGACTCGAACTGCTCGAAGCGCCCCCCCGAGATGATGCACACCTCCACGCGATCCAGCAGTCTGGCGAGGGCGTCGCTCATCGCCGGATCCATCGTCGACTTGGACGGCGCGAGCGTGTCGTCGAGGTCGAAGACGACGACGCGGATGTCGGGAGCAGCGGTCACAGCTGAGCAGAATACCAGCGTCGGATCAGGGAACCTCGTGGCCCATCACGACGTGCCGCACCACCTGCCAGCCCTGCGGGGCCGAGAGGGACCGGGAGTGACGCTCGCACAGGTCGTAGGAGTGCGGTTCGGCGGTGAGGCTCAGGGGGCCGAGCACCGCCATGGAGTCGGCGTAGACGTAGGTCAGGGTGGAGACCGCCTCCTGGCTGCAGGCGACCTTGCTGCACATCCGACCGGTCACGCTCATGAGCCTAGGAGACCGCCGGCCCGCGCCGGCGGAGCCTCGCCGGTAGGATCGGGACGTGGCGCGCAGCGGGAGACGGGCGGCGCCGGCCTCGGCACGGCCGGGCTGGCGGGACAGGCACGGTCGTGGCATCCGCTCGTCCGTCGCGGGACCCCAGCTGCCGGTGCTGCGCTCACGCGCCGACTTCTTCGAGATGACCGTCGCCTCGACCGCCGAGTACCTCAAGGAACTGTGGCCGCAGGAGCTCGCCGATGTCGGCTTCGAGATCGCGGACATGCCCGCCGAGCCGTCGGACGCCCGCATCGTGGAGCGCTGGCGCGTGCTGCGCAAACAGCGGCGGGTGATCCTCTACCGGCTGACGATCGAGCGGCTCGCGCGACTGCACCGCCACGACGACGTGCATCGGCGGATGCTCGTGGAGAGCTGCGTCTTCCGCGCCGTCGCCGAGCTGCTCGGCAAGGACCCGTGGGACCTCGCGCCGGAGCGCTTCCGCCACCTGTGAGTGCCCTGGTTCGCGCCGGTGTTCCCGGTGTCGCCGGTGCCGCCGGTGTTCCCAGTGCCGCCAGTGTCGCCGGTGCCGCCGGTGCCGCCGGCCATCGGTGTTCTCGCGAGACTCGCCATCTACAGGAGGAGTTCCTGAGTTCCAGTGCTTGCCGGGTGCGATCCCGGGCTCATGGTCACGCGGCGGACCCGCATTCGGGGCGAATCCGGGCCATGCCGAGCGGTGAGAACGGCGATTCCCGGGCGATGCGGCCCACCGGGAGAGCACACCGACGCATGTCCCGCCTGCGGCGGAGCGGCACGGTCGCATAACCTCCCCACGCTGGAGGCGGGTATTCAGGAGATGGTCCTGAATACCGCGAGTCTGCCACTGGGGCCGCTCGTTCAGGCCGAGTCTGCCACTGGGGGCCGCTCGTTCAGGCACCGAGGAGACTCGTTCAGGCACCGAGGAAACTCGTTCAGGCGCCGAGGAGACTCGTTCAGGCGCCGAGGCCGCTCGCTGAGCGAGACGAACTACGTGTCTAGGGGTAGATGGTGATCGCGCCGGACGCGACCCCGGGCGGGTGGACGGCGTACTGGGCCAGGAACCCGCCGTCGGCG
>JBAQPI010000017.1:0-7374 GCA_049305635.1 Rhodoglobus sp.
TACGGCAAACTCACCCTGCTGACGCTGCCGAGCCAGACGACGGTGCCCGGTCCCGGCCAGGTGCAGGCGCAGTTCGACTCGGATGCCGCGGTCGGCCAGCAGCTCAACCTGCTGCGCCAGGGCCAGACCGAGGTGATCAGCGGCAACCTGCTCACCCTGCCCGTCGGCGGTGGCCTGCTCTACGTGCAGCCGGTCTACGTGACCTCCACGGGCGAGACCCAATATCCGCTGCTGCGCAAGGTGCTCGTCTCCTTCGGAGACCAGATCGCCTTCGAGGACACCCTCGACGAGGCGCTCGACCAGCTCTTCGGCGGCGACTCGGGGGCGAACGCGGGTGACACCGACGTGCCGACGGAACCGACCGAGCCGACGACGCCGACCGAGCCGGGCACGCCGACCGAGCCTGGCACCGCCGACAACGCCGCGCTGCAGCAGGCGCTCGCGGACTACCAAGCCGCGCTCGCCGACCGGCAGGCCGCCTACGCCGCGAACGACCTGGTCGCCGCAGCCGAGGCGGATGCCCGCATGCAGGCGGCCGTGGAGCGTGCCATCGCCGCGATCGGCGGGTAGCGTTCGCGGCTCAGGCGCCGAGCGCCACGAGCACGAGCGAGACCGCCGTGGCGACGGCGCCGAGGCCGAGGAACACGATCGCGAGGATGCCGAACGTGTGCCCCGGGTGCGGCGCGCCCACCAGCCGCGCCCGTTCGCCGCGCTGCAGCACGCGGCAGTGATCGGCGCCGCCGAGGTCTTCGAGCTCCCACGTCTCGAGGCCGCGCTCCTGCACGCTGCCGGATGCGTCGATCCAGCGCAGGCGCGCGGCGGCGCCCTCGCCGACGACGACGGCATCCGTCTCGCTCCACAACGGTCGCAAGCTCCACGACACGAACCAGAGCACGGCGAACAACCCGCCGATGCCGAAGCCGATCCAGGTGAAGAACTCCGCAAGCAGGCCGAGCACCTCGTGCACGCCGGGGCCGCCCTCCATGATGCGGAGTCTATCGGCGGCGCCCGCCGTGAACGCCCTGTGCTAAACTCGATTCTTGCGCCGCGGGGTGGAGCAGTTCGGTAGCTCGCTGGGCTCATAACCCAGAGGTCGTAGGTTCAAATCCTGCCCCCGCAACCAAATCGAAATGGCCCGGTCTCCTGACCGGGCCATTTCGATTTCGTTGCTCGGGTTCGGACGCGAGCGTACTCGTGGGCCCACGCCGCCGAGGGGCCCCGGGCGTCGCATGGCGACGTCTGGGGTAGGCGGTGGGGAGTCAAATCCTGCCCCCGCAACCAAATGAGATTGGCTCGGTCTTCAGACCGGGCCATTTTCATTGTGTTTCGTTGGTTCGGACGCGAATCTGCTGCGGGAGCGACCGCGGTTCGATTCAGGCCGCCGTCGGCAGGCTCCGCTCGATCTTCTTGCGGGCCTTCTCGGCCTTCTTCTTGGCCTTCTTCGCGGCCTTCCGTGCGGCCTCGGCACTGCTGCGGCCTTGGCGGTCGGCCTCGTTCTTGGCTGCACGCACCGCCTTGCGCACCTTCTTGGCGAGCTTGCGCGCTGCGCGCTCCTCGGCGGTCTCGTTCCTGGGCGCCATGGGACTCATCCTCCTCCGGGTGACTGTTTCGGGCATCCGTTCGCTGACATTCTCGTGAGCGATGCCCGACGCGCTCGCAGAAACGCGGAGTGTTCACCCGAGGTTCTTGCGCTGCCTCGCCGCGCTCGGCGTGCGCATCCCGGCGTGCATCGTCTAGCCCTTCGTGATCGCGATCTTCTTCGGCTGCGGCAGTTCCTTGAACGGGATGCTCACCTTGAGCACCCCGTGCGTGAACGTCGCGGCGATCTTCTGCTGGTCCGCCTGCTCGGGCAGGGCGATGCGGCGATAGAAGCTCGCGCTCGACTCGCGCACGACGTACTTCTTCTTCGCGTCCTCCTCCTTCTCGTGGCGCTCCGCCTGGATGACGAGCGCGTCGCCGTCCATGTCGATCGAGATGTCCTTCTCCTCGAAGTTCGGCAGGTGGGCCTCGATCATCATGGTCTTGTCGTCTTCGGTGTAGACATCCATGGTCGGGAATTGCCGTCCCCGCAACGGGGCGAAGAACCCGTCCTCGAAGAACTTCTTCTGCAGCGAATCGAACTCCGCGAAGGGGTCGAAGCGCGCCAGATTGCGTGCCATCATGCACCGTCCTCTCTCGTTCCGGTGAGCGGGGCAGCGGCTCCGCTCGTCTCGATGCCCACGATACGAAGGCCCCCGAACGGGTCACAGGGGCGAAGGTCCTATCCCGCGGGACCTTCGCCCCTGCGCGCGCGCGTCGCAGCGCGGAACATGGATGGGCATGGACGCCATGCAGAGTCCGACCGCGATCGAGGTGCGCGCCCTCGCCCGGCCGTTGCGATCGACCGAGGACCTCGAGCCACTCATCACGATGCTCGCCCATCGCCGGTTCGTGGGCCTGGGTGAGGCCTCGCACGGCACCCACGAGTTCTACGCCTGGCGCGCGGCGCTCAGCGCTCGCCTGATCGAGCAGCACGACTTCCGGTGGATCGGCGTCGAGGGCGACTGGCCGGACTGCTGGCGCATCGACCGCTGGGTGCGCGGCGAATCGCATCCCGAGCAGGACGCGCGGGCGATGCTCGCCTCGTTCGAGCGCTGGCCGACCTGGATGTGGGCGAACGAGGAGGTCGCGGACTTTCTCGACTGGCTGCGCGGCGTCAATCGCCTGCGGCCCGACGGGGAACGGGTGGGCTTCTACGGCCTCGACGTGTACTCACTCTGGGATTCGTTGCGGGAGGTCATCGGCTGGCTCGAGGCGAACGCCCCCGATGACGTGCCGGCGGCCCTACGGGCCTGGCAGTGCTTCGTGCCATACCGGGAGGATCCGCACGAGTACGCGTGGAGCACGAGGCTCGTGCCGGCCTCGTGCGAGGCGGAGGTCGTTGACCTGCTCACCGCGGTGCGCCGGCGGGCGATCGGCGGCGAGGATGACGCGGCCTTCGACGCCCTCCAGAACGCCGAGGTCGCCGCGGGGGCCGAGGCCTACTACCGGGCCATGGTGCGCGGCGACCGGATGTCGTGGAACGTGCGCGACGTGCACATGACCGACACCGCCGAGCGGATCGCGCGGCATCACGGCCCGGGTTCGAAGGGAATCCTCTGGGAGCACAACACCCACATCGGGGATGCCCGGGGCACCGACATGGCGGCGGCGGGGATGGTCAACGTCGGCGAGTTGCTGCGCGAGCGGCACCGCGCGGCCGAGGTCGCCCTCGTCGGTTTCGCCGGTCATCGTGGTGCCGTCGTCGCGGCGGAGGGGTGGGGAGAGACGGCACGGGTCTTCGAGGTGCCGCCGGCCGCATCCCCCAGCCACGAGTCCCTGCTGCACGAGACGCTCGGGGAGGATTCCGTGCTGCTGTTCGGACCGGACCGTGCGGGACCGTGGCTGTCGTCACGGCGCGGCCACCGGGCGATCGGCGTCGTCTACGACCCGCGCCGTGAGCACGGCAACTACGTGCCGACCGTCATGGGCGGTCGCTACGACGCCCTGCTCTGGTTCGAGCACACCACGGCGCTGCACATGCTGCATCCGGAGGCTGTCGCGACGGAGCCGGAGTTGGAGACGGAGCCGAGCGGGTTCTAGGGGCGGTGCCGGGCGGGTACCCTCGTTGCATGCGAACGCTGCAGGCACAGATCATCGCCGAACTCGGGGTGCGCCCCGAGGTCGATCCCGCCGCCGAGATCCGCCGGCGGGTGGACTTCCTCAAGGACTACCTCACGACTACGGGGGCGAAGGGTCTCGTGCTCGGCATCAGCGGGGGGCAGGACTCCTCGCTCGCCGGTCGCCTGTGCCAGTTCGCGAGCGACGAGCTGGGGCATGCCGCCGAGTTCACCGCCGTGCGCCTGCCGTACGCGGTGCAACGCGATGAGGACGACGCGCAGCTCGCCCTGACCTTCATCCAGCCGGACCGCTCGGTGACCTTCGACATCCAGCGCGGGGTCGACGGCGTGGAGGCGGAGTACGCCGATGCGATCGGCGGCCAGATGAGCGACTTCACCAAGGGCAACGTCAAGGCGCGCATGCGCATGGTCGCCCAGTACGCGATCGCCGGCCAGTCCGCGCTGCTCGTCGTGGGCACCGACCACGCGGCCGAGGCGGTCACCGGGTTCTTCACCAAGTTCGGGGACGGCGGGGCCGACATCCTGCCACTCAGCGGTCTCACGAAGCGGCAGGGGCGTTCGCTGCTCGAGCACCTCGGCGCCCCCGAGCGTCTCTACCTCAAGGCGCCCACCGCGGACCTGCTCGACGACACCCCCGGTCAGACCGACGAGGCGAACCTCGGCCTCAGCTACACCCAGATCGACGACTACCTCGAGGGGCTCGAGGTGGAGTCCGTGGTCGCGGAGGCGATCGAGGCGCGGTTCCTTGCCACCCGCCACAAGCGCACGGTGCCGGTGACCCCGTTCGACGACTGGTGGCGCGGATGAGTTCTCTCGCCGTCGCCCAGTTCGCTCCGGGTGACGACAAGGCCGCCAACCTCGCGGAGGTCCGGCGGCTGGCGGGACTTGCGGTGCAGCGCGGCGCGAGCCTGGTGGTGTTCCCGGAGTACACCTCGTTCTTCGAGGCCGAGCTGGGCGAGGCATCCCTCGCAGCTGCGGAGCCCCTGGACGGCCCCTTCGTCAGCGCGCTCGGCGAACTGGCGCGCGAGCTCGGCATCCATCTCGTCGCCGGCGTGCTCGAGACGGCGGATGCCACGCACCTCAGCAACACGCTCGTCGCCCTCACCCCTGCCGGGGCCGTCGTCGCCGAGTACCGCAAGCTGCACCTCTACGACGCCTTCGGAGAGCGGGAGTCCGATCGCGTGCGTGCGGGCGCCATCGAGGCGCCGCGCACCTTCGCCTGGGAGGGCTTCACGGTCGGGTTGCAGACCTGTTACGACATCCGCTTCCCGGAGGTGACCCGACGGCTCGTGGACGCCGGCGCCGACCTCGTGCTCGTGCCGGCCGAATGGGTGCGCGGCCCGCTCAAGGAGCGGCATTGGCGCACGCTTGTGACCGCCCGCGCGATCGAGAACACGATCTACGTCGCGGCCGCCGACCACGCCCCTCCCATCGGGGCGGGCAACAGCATGATCGTCGACCCGATGGGCGTCGATCTCGCGACCATCGGTGAGGAGTCGGGTGTCGTCGCCGTCGCCGAGATCACTCCGGAGCGCATCGCCGCGGTGCGCGAACGCAATCCAGCGCTCGCCCTGCGGCGGTTCGGCGTGGTTCCCCTCTAACTGGGGAACGCAGGCCGACCCCGCTGACGCGTACAGTTGTGGCTGTTCCGGGGGGAACTGGGGAACAAGGGGGAATCATGACCGAGCCGTATCGCGTCATCGTCGTCGAGGACGACCCGGACGTCGCGCTCTACTCGAAGACCGTGCTCGAGCGCGGCGGTTGCGTCGTAATCACGCTCGGCGACGGTCGGGAGGCAGCGAAATCGGTCGCGGACTTCGAGCCCGACGTGCTCGTCACCGACATCGAACTGCCCGGCATGTCGGGGCTCGACCTCATCGCCCAGGTGCGCGAGTGGCGCCCCGCCATGCCCGTCATCGTGATGACCGCGCACGCCTCCGTGGACTACGCGGTCACGGCGCTGCGCAACCAGGCGGACGAGTTCCTCACCAAGCCGGTGACGGCGGCGGCGTTGCTCGGGCACGTGAACCGGCTCGCGGCGGCGGGGCGGGCGGCGACGGCATCCGCTCCCGAGCACCAGGTGGTGCTCGCGATCGGCGCCCACCCGGATGATGTCGAGGTCGGCGTCGGCGGCATCCTCGCGGCGCACCGGGCGGCCGGCGACCCCGTGACGATCCTCACGCTCTCGAAGGGCATGCGCGAGGGCGGCATCCACGCCGCGTGGAACGAGGGCTCGGCCTCGGCCGGGGTGATCGGCGCGACGCTGCGGCTCGAGGAGGAGGTCGCGGACCCCGCCGAGGTGATCCGCAGGGTCATCGCGGAGGTGGGCCCGACCGTCGTCTACGTGCACTCGAAGAACGACGACAACCACGATCACCGCGCGGTGCACGAGGCGACCCTGGTCGCGGCATCCCGGGTGCGCACGCTCGCCTGCTACCAGGGCACTGGGGCGACCGTGGACTTCCGGCCGAACCGCTTCATCTCGATCGACGGCCACACGGAGACCAAGCTGGCGATGCTCGCCTGCTTCGCCGAGCACGCGCCGGAGCGCCCCGCATACCTCAGACCGGACTTCGCGCTCGCGACCGCGCGCGCCTGGTCGAGGTACGGCACGAGCGACTACACCGAGCCGCTCGAGATCGTGCGCGACTCCGCCGTCGTGGCCTGACCGCTCGGGGCTAGACCGGCGGGAACACCGAGAGCAGGATGCGCTCGATGCGGCCGTCGACCCCGGGCACGAACGACGCGTAGTAGCCGTCGCTCGAGGCCCCCACGAGGGCGTTGACGGGGAAGAACGGACCGTACACGCCTGCGCGGAACTGCTCGAGCTCGGCCTCGTCGAGGCTGAAGTCCCAGGTCGCTCCGCTGCCCGGCTGCACGTAGGAGAGCGCGTTGACGGCATCCACCGCCGACATCGGACCGCAGCACTCGGTCGCCGCGTACGTCACCTCCACGGTCTCGGCGAAGCGCTGCTCGAGGGCGGCCGTGTTGCCGCTCTGCATCGACTCCAGGAAGTGCAGCCGGTCGGCCTCCGACGGCGGCTCGGGCTCGGCCGTCGCGGTCGGCGCCGGGGTGGCCGTCGGCGAGGGCGTCGGGGTGCTGCTGGCGGGGGACGAGCCGGTGCCGGTCGGCTGGGGCTGCGGGGCGGGCGGCCGAGTGACGACGAGCAGTGTCACGACCGCGGCGACGAGCAGCAGCAGGACGATCCCGCCGATCACCAGCAGCAAACGGGTGCGTCGGCGTTGAGGGGCGCTCGGCTCGGTCATGACCACAGGCTAGCGTGTCACCGGAAAACGGGGTACGCGCTGGACGCGAGCCGCGCCTAGAGTGGCTGCGGGGGAACGGGGGAATCACCGATGGATCACATTCGCATCGGGCGTGCAACGGCGACCATGATGGTCGGCGAACGCCTGCGCGGCTGGGTGTCGCACGCCCTGGAGGACCCGAGCCCGGCCGTCAAGCAGTCGGCGACCGCCGTGGGCGTCGCCGTGGCGGCCATCATCGCGCTCGTCGTGCCAGGAGCGGGTTTCGCGAACGAACTCTTCGCGATCGCCGGCCTGGTCATCGTCGGGCTCGCAACGGCGATCTCGCTCATCCTCACGCCGAACGAGACGCTCGCCCGCTGGGCGCTCATCATTCCCATCATCGACCTGCTCGGCCTCGGCGCGTTCCGCATGGGCACCGGCGGGATCGCCTCCATGTTCTCGGCTCTCAT
>JBAQPI010000018.1:0-8818 GCA_049305635.1 Rhodoglobus sp.
CGCCGCAGCCGGCTGCGCGGCCGGTGCCGCGGGGCTCGCGCCCTTGCGCCGGCGGGAGGTGCCGTGCCCGGCACTGCCGTAGCCGACGAGCACCGCGCCCGACTTCTCCTCGGGCGCCTCGATGCTGGCGACGGCCTCGACCTCGGCTGCGGCTTCGACGAGGTCCGGCGCGGCCGGGGCGCCGTTCGAGTCCACGGAGATGATCGGCGTGCCGACCTCGACGGTCTGGCCCTCATCGACGAGCAGTGCCGAGACGGTGCCGGCGAACGGCGAGGGCAGTTCCACGAGCGACTTCGCGGTCTCGATCTCCACGAGCACCTGGTTGACGGTGACGGTGTCGCCGGCCTTGACCTTCCACGAGACGATCTCGGCCTCGGTCAGGCCCTCGCCGACGTCCGGGAGGGTGAATTCTGATGGCGCCATGACTGCCTCCTAGTAGGCCATCGCCCGGTCGACCGCTTCGAGCACGCGGTCCGCATCGGGCAGGTAGGCGGTTTCGAGCTTGGCCGGCGGGAAGGGGGTGTCGAAACCCGCGACCCGCAGCACCGGCGCCTCGAGCGAATAGAACGCCTGCTCGGTCACCGTCGCGGCGATCTCCGAACCGATCGACACGAAGCCCGGGGCCTCCTGGGCGACCACGAGCCGGCCGGTCTTGCGCACCGACGCCAGCACGGGACCGTAGTCGATGGGCGAGAGGGAGCGCAGGTCGACGACCTCGGCGCTCGTGCCCTCCTGCGCGGCGATGTCCGCGGCCGCGAGCAGCACGTTCACCATGGGGCCGTAGCCGAGCAGAGTGACCTCGGTGCCCTCCCGCACGATTCGGCTGGCATGGAGCGGGATGCCGCTGGCCGAGTCATCCACGTCGCCCTTGGGCCAGTAGCGGCTCTTGGGCTCGAAGAACATCATCGGGTCGTCGCTGGCGATCGCCTCCTGGATCATCCAGTAGGCGTCATGCGGGGTCGCAGGGGTCACCGAGCGCAGGCCCGCGGTGTGCGCGAAGTACGCCTCCGGGCTCTCCTGGTGGTGTTCGATGGCGCCGATATGTCCGCCGTACGGCACCCGGATCACGACGGGAAACGTCATCGCGCCGGCGTGCCTCGCGGTGAGCTTGGCCAGTTGCGAGGTGATCTGGTCGAAGCCGGGGTAGATGAAACCGTCGAACTGGATCTCGCATACCGGACGCAGCCCGCTCATCGCGAGGCCGATCGCGGTGCCGATGATGCCCGACTCCGCGAGCGGCGTGTCGAGCACGCGCTGGGCGCCGAACTCGGCGTGCAGTCCCTCGGTCACGCGGAACACGCCCCCGAGCGGGCCGATGTCCTCGCCCATGAGCAGCACGCGCGGGTCGTCGAGCATGGCCTGGCGCAGGCCGAGATTGATGGCCTTGGCCATGCTGAGGGATTCGACGGTCATCGGCCCTCCTGGAATCCGGCCTCGTAGGCCTCGAGCCACGCGGCCTGCGCGTCCATCAGCGGATGCGGCTCGCTGTAGACGTGCGAGAACATGTCGGATGCCGGGGGCACGCCCAGCTCGAGCGTGCGCGTGCGCACGTCCGCCGCCAGATCCTCGCCCTCCTGTGCGACCTCGACGAAGAAGGCGTCGCCCTCGCCGCGCGAGCGCAGGTACGCCTCGAAGCGCGCGATCGGGTCGTTCGCCAGCCAGAACTCGAGGTCCTGCTCGTCGCGGTACTTCGTCGGGTCGTCGCTGGAGGTGTGCGCGCCGATGCGGTAGGTGAGCGCCTCGATGAAGCGCGGTCCGGCGCCGGCGCGCGCGGCATCCAGGTTGGCCTTCGTCACCGCGTAGCTGGCGAGCACGTCGTTGCCGTCGATCTGGATGCCGGGGATGCCGAACCCGCTCGGGCGCTGGAACAGCGGCGTGCGCGACTGCCGCTGCACGGGCACCGAGATCGCCCAGTGGTTGTTCTGCAGGAAGAACACCTGCGGGGTCTGGTAGCTCGCCGCGAACACGAGGGCCTCGCTCACGTCCCCCTGGCTGCTCGCGCCGTCGCCGAAGTAGACGACGACCGCCGCGTCCCGTTCGGGGTCGCCGGTCGCCGTCGCACCCGTGAGCTGCAGCCCCATCGCCAGTCCCGTGGCGTGCAGGGTCTGCGAGCCGATCACGAGCGTGTAGAGGTGGAAGTTGCCGTGCTGGGCCGGGTCCCAGCCGCCGTGGCTCAGGCCGCGCAGGAGCTCGATGATACGCATGGGGTCGACGCCGCGGATGCGTGCGACGACATGCTCGCGGTAGGCCGGGAAGAGGTGATCCTGGGGTCGCGCGGCGTATGCGGAGCCGACCTGCGCTCCCTCTTGACCGACGCTCGGGATCCACAGCGCGAGCTGGCCCTGCCGCTGCAGGTTGCCGGCTTCGACGTCGAAGCGGCGGATGACGACCATCTGCCTGTGGAAGTCCCTCAGCTGCTCGTCAGAGAGGGCCTCGATGAGGGGCA
This sequence comes from Rhodoglobus sp., assembly GCA_049305635.1. Taxonomy (GTDB): domain Bacteria; phylum Actinomycetota; class Actinomycetes; order Actinomycetales; family Microbacteriaceae; genus Rhodoglobus. The sequence continues at coordinate 2,447 of JBAQPI010000018.1, forward strand.
GGAACTCGGACGTCCTATCATCCTCGACCAGACTGCCACTTGCATCGAGGAGCCGAAGCGTGTCGGCGGTGTAGGCCATCCCGATGATCCTAACCCGCGATCCCGGCGCCCGACTCAGAGGATTGCCACAACCTCTGCCGTCGCGGCAAGGAGCGTCTCCACAGACTCGGCCTCCCCCACGCTGACGCGCACGCCATCGCCGAGGGGGCGCGCGATGATGCCGCGAGCGGCGAGCAACTCGCCGGCGCGCATCGTCTGAGCGCCCGTCGGCAACCACACGAAGTTGCCCTGCGGCCGCGGCGACGCCCAGCCCTGGGCCGTGAGGCCCGCCCAGATCGCCTCGCGGCGCTCGTTGAGCCGCTCGACGCGCTCGAGCAGCTCCGGCTCGTGCTCGAGCGAGACGATGGCCGCGCGCTGGGCGGCTTCGGTGACCGACAGCGGGATGGCGGTCGCGCGCGCGGCATCCATGAGGTACTCGGGGCCGATCGCGTACCCGACCCGCAGCCCGGCCAGTCCGTAGGCCTTCGAGAAGGTGCGCAGGATCACGAGGTTCGGGTAGCCGCCGATGAGGACTGCGCCGTCGACGGCGTCCGGGTCGGTGACGAACTCCACGTAGGCCTCGTCCAGCACGACCAGGCAGCTCTCGGGCACCGCCGACATGAACTCGAGGAACTCGGTCTTCGTCACGGTCGTGCTCGTCGGATTGTTGGGGCTGCACACGATCACCATGCGCGTGCGCTCCGTGATCGCCGCCACCATCGCGGGCAGGTCGTGGCGGTGGTCGGGGGTATTCGGCACCTGCACCGCGGTCGCCCCCGCGGTCGCCACCAGAAGCGGGTACGCCTCGAAACTGCGCCAGGAGTAGACGACCTCGTCGCCCGGTGCGGCCGCAGCGGAGATCAACTGGGCGAGCACCGACACGGAACCGGCCCCGACCTGCACCCACTCGGGCGAGACCCGGTATCTCGCGGCGAGCCGGTCGCGCAGCGCCGCGGCCGAACCTTCGGGGTAGCGGTTGACCGAGCTGCCGGCGACCGCCTCGAGCACCGAAGGCAGCGGTGGGAACGGGTTCTCGTTGGAGGAGAGCTTGAACGCGTCCTCTGCGGCGGTGCGACCCTGCCGGTACGGCACGATCGATTCGATCTCGGGACGGAGCCTCACGCGCGACGACACCGCTCCAGCCTACGGCCGTTGCGAGCCGCGAGAACGGCAGGCCATCATGGGCTCATGAGACTTCTCGTGCGCCTGCTCATCAACGCCGTCGCCCTGTGGCTGACCACCATCATCGTCACCGGGGTGAAGGTGGTGCCCTTCGCTCCGGGCGAGACCCTGCAGGTCGTGCTCACCTACCTGCTCGTCGCGGCCATCTTCGGCATCGTCAACGGGATCATCGGCAACCTGATCCGCATCGTCGCCTTCCCGCTCTACGTGCTCACCCTCGGGCTGATTTCGCTCCTGGTCAACGGCCTGCTGCTGCTGATCGTGCACTGGATCTCGTCGCTCATCGGCTTCGGGCTCGTGGTCGACGGCTTCTGGTGGGGCGTGCTCGGGGCGCTCGTGCTCGGCCTGATCGGCTGGCTGATCGGCATCATCCTGCGGCCGATCATCAGTCGCGAGCGCTCGCGCTGAGTTCCGGCCCCCCGGGCACGCGCTCGAACCTGTAGGCGGTGCTGGTCACCGTGCTGGCGTCGGCGCCGAAGGCGTCGAGGCTCGCGATCGCCTGCGTCAGCCGATCGTTGCGATCGAGGTCCATGAGGGCGGCCGTCTCGGCGTAGTACTCGAGATGGTGCGCGGGCACGGCGACCCCCGACGGCACCTCGCGCCCGCCGAAGACCTCGCGCTCGACCAGCACGGCGCCCCGGTTGAGCTGCGCCCCGCCGAGCGCGGGCACGATGTCCTCGCGGTGCTCGACGATGACGGCGGGGAACCCCTCTGGGATGCGGATCTGGCCGGTCGGACCGCCGAAGGTCGCGAGACCCTGCGTGTTCCACTCGCCCGAGGCGGCGAGGCGCGCCGCGGTGCCGCCGCCCTGCGAATAGCCCGTGAACTGCACCGGACTCTCGGCGGTGATCCCCGCCTCCTGCATCGCCGCGGTCACCGAGGCGTAGGAGCCGCCGTCGAAGCCGGCGGCGTTCGCCAGGTTGCTCGTCATGTCCCAGGGCTCGTCGTCTGCGACGGGCGAGAAGGTGACGGTCCCCGCGATGTAGACCTCGAAGCGGTCGGGCTCGCCCGCGGACTCGTATCGCTCGATCACGACCTGCGCACCGCCGGTCTCCTCCGTGTCGGGCACGCGATCGAGCCGCTCGGCGAAGCCGGCCGGTGCCGCGTCGACGCGAGTCGAACGACTGTCCACAAGCCGCACGGGGGTCTCCTCGAACATGCCCAGCGCGGAGCCCGCGCGCATCACGCCGCCCGCGGCGAAGGCGACACCGAGCCCCGTGCCGCCGAGCGCCGTCGCCAGCTGCGTCGGCATGCCGGTCGCACCGAGGGCGAGGTTGCCGAGCGCCTGCGTGGCATCGCGGACGAGCCCCGCGGTCGCGGGATTGTTGAGCAGTTCGTTGTGCTCGGCCACCCCGGACGGCGCCGTCGGCACTCCCGGAGCCAGGCCACGGCCGAGTAGTCGGCCAAGCCCCCCGGGCGCTACGGCGGAGGCCGCGACCAGTCCGCCGACCCCGGCGACCGCCGCGCTGCCGCCCGCCGCGAGCAGCAGGCCGGGCAGCATCCGCCCGGCGAGCGCGGAGAGATCGCCGGCGACCTGGCGACCGAGCTCCCCGGCGAACCGCTCCACCCAGGCGTAGCCGTCGGCGGCCGTGCCGAGCGCCCACTGCAACCCGCGTGCCTGGGTCTCCAACTCCACCATGACGATCATCGCCTGGTCGATGTCGAGTTCGGCGCGTGCGGCCTCGGCCGGGGCGCCGACGGCCTGCAGCCGGGACATCGTGAGGAGCCGATCGAGTCCCGCGAGGCGCGCACGAAGGTGGAGGCACTCCAGCGCGAGCTCGCGCATGAGGTCGGCGCGGTGCAGGAGCTCCTGGGTCGCGACCGAGGTGCCGTCGATGATGAGATCGTCAGCCACGCTGCATCCACCCGATCGCGACCGCCGTGCGACTGCGAGCCGAACGCACGGCGGCGATCCCGGCCTCGCTCGTCATCACGATGCCGTCGAAGGCCGCGTCATAGGCGTGCCGCGCGGTGCCGCGCCAGGACTCGGGAGCCGGCAGCATCGTGCGGGCGCGGGCCGCCTCGAGGCGAGCGAGCACGATCCCGAGCTCGCGGTGCTGCTCGCGCAGTGCCTGCATGGTCATCTCGTCTTCCGGGCTCACTGCAGCAGGATCGGCCACGCAACGCGCGCACCGGCTCGGCGACGACGGGGTCGTGGAGAGATCGCCGGAACTGCCCGTGTTGAGGAGGCGAAACTGCGCGACAATGGAGCGTGAGCTTCGACCGCATGTTCGACGAGTCGGCGCTCTTCCGGATCTGCTTCGTCTGCACGGGCAACATCTGCCGATCGCCCATGGCCGAGACCGTGTTCCGCAGCCTCGTGAAGGGCGCAGGGCTCGAGCGCGCCATCGCCGTGATGTCGGCCGGCACCGGCGACTGGCACGTCGGCGAGCCCTCCGACGAGCGAACCCTCGCGGCGCTCGCCGCGCACGGGTACAACGGCTCGGGACACCGCGGGCGGCAGTTCGATCCGGACTGGTTCGCGACCCTCGACCTCGTCGTCGTGTTCGACCGCAGCCAGGAGCGGATCCTGCGCGCCTGGGCGGCGACCGACCAGGATCGTGCCAAGGTGCAATCGCTGCTGAGTTTCGACTCGGCGCAGGCTCCCCTCGTGGATGTGCCCGACCCCTACTACTCCGACGCCGACCTGTTCGACCAGGTGCTCGTCATGATCGAGAAGGCCTGCGCGGCACTGTTCCGCCAGGTGACCCCAGGAATCCGACAGGGAGTTTCATGAGTTCGTTGCCCGATCAGCCCATCAGCCCGCTCGACGGGCGGTACCGGGCCGCCGTGGCATCCCTCGGGGATCACCTCTCCGAGGCCGGCCTGAACCGCGCCCGCGTGCGCGTCGAGGTCGAATGGCTGATCGCGCTGACCGATCGCGAGCTCTTCGGGTCGACGAAACTCGACCACGAGCAAGCCAGGGTGTTGCGTGAGTTGGCGGCCGAGTTCGGTGCCGCCCAGATCGATGAGCTCGCCACGCTCGAGGCCACGACCCGCCACGACGTCAAGGCGGTCGAGTACCTCGTGCGCCGCAAGCTCTCCGACCTCGGCCTCAACTCCATCGCCGAGCTGACGCACTTCACCCTCACGAGCGAGGACGTCAACAACCTCGCCTACGCGCTCACGATCGGCGCCGCCGTGCGCGAGGTCTGGCTGCCGCGGCTGCGCGAGGTCATCGCCGCGCTCCGCGCGCTCGCGGTCGCCCATCGGGATGACGCGATGCTCGCGCACACCCACGGCCAACCCGCGACCCCCACCACGATGGGCAAGGAGTTCGCGGTCTTCGTCGCCAGGCTCGAGCGGATGGCGCAGCGCATCGACTCCACCGACTACCTCGGCAAGCTCAACGGCGCGACCGGCACCTACGCGGCGCACCTCGCCGTCGACCCCGCGATCGACTGGCCTGCGCTCTCGCGCGAGTTCGTGACATCCCTCGGCCTGACCTGGAATCCGCTGACCACCCAGATCGAGTCGCACGACTGGCAGGCCGACCTGTACGCGGCGATGAGCCACACCAACCGGATCCTGCACAACCTGTGCACCGACCTCTGGACCTACATCTCGATCGGCTACTTCCGCCAGGTGCCGCAGGCGGGTGCGACCGGCTCGTCGACCATGCCGCACAAGATCAACCCGATCCGGTTCGAGAACGCGGAGGCCAACCTCGAGCTCTCGAGCGCCCTGCTCGAATCGCTCGCGGCCACCCTCGTCACGAGTCGGCTGCAGCGCGACCTCACCGACTCTACGACGCAGCGAAACGTCGGCGTCGCTTTCGGGCACGGGCTCGTCGCCTTCGACAACATCGCCCGCGGCCTCGTCGAGATCGACCTCGATCGCGAGCGGCTCGCCGCCGACCTCGACGGCAACTGGGAGGTGCTCGGGGAGGCGATCCAGACCGTCATCCGCGCCGAGGTCACCGCAGGTCGCAGCTCGATCGCCGACCCCTACGCCGTGCTCAAAGAACTCACGCGCGGTCGCCGAGTCGGGCAGGCCGAACTCGTGGAGTTCATCGACGGGCTCGACATCGGTGACGAGGCGAGGGCGCGCCTGCGGGTGCTGACACCTGGCACCTACACGGGGCTCGCCTCACGACTGGTGGACTACCTCGAGCCCTAGTGTCCCTTCGGGCCCTGCTGCTCGTCCTGCTCCCGCAGGTCGAGTTCCTCATCGCCGCTCGGGCGTACCGCGAGCGCGAGCATCGCGAGCACGACGAGGCCGACGATGAAGGCGACGCCGGCGAAGATCAGCGCGAGCACCAGCTCGCGCGTGGACATCAGCACGACCAGTCCGGTGAACAGGCCGAACACCCCGGACAGGCCGAGCAGTTCCAGCGGCCGGGTCCTGTCCCGGCGGGTCGGCTCGCTCATGCGCCCGAGTCCGCGGTGCCGGTCGCGCTCGACGGTGCCCACTTGATGGAGAGCCCGGCGATCACGAGGTAGACCCCGAGCACGGCCCAGTACGCGCCGAGCGCACCGACGACGACGACGGATGCCGTGAGCACGCCGCTGACCGCCTCGATGCCGCCGAGCGGCTGCGCCAGTCCCGGCGGCACGAGCAACAGCCCGATCGCGAGCAACGCGGTCAGAGCGCCCACGAAGACCCGGTCTCGCGCGCCGTGGCCGTACCCGCGCGCACGCACGCCGAGGTAGAGCTCGATCGCCCCGGTGCTCGCCGCAAACGCCGTGACGAGGAAGATCAGGAACGGCAGGCCGCCCTGTGGGACGAGGAACGCGACGACGCCGGCAGTGAGGGTGATGACGGCCTGCGAGACGCCGAGGCCGCGCTCGACACCGTGCGCGGCGCGCAGCGCCCCGACCAGCGCCACGAGACCCGCGAGCACGCCGAAGATGCCGAAGGTCACGAAACCGAGGGGCGCGGAGTGGTCGGGCGTGAAGGTGATGACGCCGGCGAGCGCGAGCGCCGGAACCGCGCGGGCTACGGGGACGAGCCAGGCGGCGGGGGTCGCGGTCTCCGCGGTGGGGTAGTGCACGATCCCAGTCTACGAACCGGGCGGCAGGTCAACGAACCGGGAGAAGTGCCCGTGGAAGCCGACCGTGATCGTGCGGGTCGGCCCGTTGCGGTGCTTGGCGACGATGAAGTCCGCCTCGCCCGCCCTCGGGTTCTCGGCCTCGTAGGCGCTCTCGCGGT
>JBAQPI010000019.1:0-9957 GCA_049305635.1 Rhodoglobus sp.
GCCGACGCGGAGCGCTGGTTCGCCGAGCCGGCTGATCCCGAGGATGCGATCGGTCTCGACTGGTTGGACCTCGGCGCGCTCGCCGACCTGCAACAGATCGGCCGCGCGGTAGAGGCCGCCGTACCGAGCGTGAAGCTCAGGTTCGATCCGACGCTCGTACGCGGGATGGGCTACTACACGGGCACGATCTTCGAGATCGAGCATCCGGCCCTCGGCTACTCGCTCGGTGGCGGCGGCCGGTACGACGGCATGATCGGCCGGTTCCTGGGCACGGATGTCCCGGCCGCCGGCTCCTCGCTCGGCTTCGAGCGACTCGTGGACCTCGTCGACCTCCCGCAGTCGCACGGGGCGGATGCCGTGGCGCTCGTGCACGATCGCGCCGTCCCCGCGGCGACGCTGGTCGGCATCCAGTCCGCCCTCGTCGCGACCGGCCGTCGCGTTCGGCTCGTGACCCGTCCGCGCAACCTCGCCCCGCTGCTCGACCAGCTCAAGGCATCGGGATTCGGCGAGTTCGCCTTCGTCACCGGCGACAGCACCGTGGCAGAGCTCGAGTTCAAGGCGCTCGCGTGATGGTTGCGACCTCGACGCGACCCCGGGCGCCACGGTGAATGTGACTGCATTCTGCTAAACTGCAGTCAGTATTGGTGGAGGTGGAGCGGTGGCAGTCCTGACCGTACGGAACGTTCCCGACGAGGTACATCGGGCGCTGCGGGTGCGCGCGGCGGCGCATGGTCGCAGCGCGGAGGCCGAGGTGCGCGAGATCCTGAGCGCGGCGCTCGTGCCGACTGGGCGAATCCTGCTCGGCGACGCTCTCGCTTCGCTCGGTCGCGACCTTGCGCTCACCGATGACGACGTCGCCGCGCTCGACGCGGTGCGCGACCAGACCCCGGCGGAGCCGCTGACGCTGCCGTGATCGTCCTCGACACGAACGTCGTCTCCGAGGCGATGCGGCCGCAGCCGAGTCCGGTCGTGGTGGCCTGGCTCAACGCTCAAGCCGCCGAAACGCTCTACCTGTCGAGCGTGACGCTCGCAGAGCTCCTGTTCGGCATCGGTGCGCTGCCCGCCGGTGTGAAGAAGGACCGGCTTGCGCGAGCACTCGATCGACTGCTGGCGCTGTTCCCCGGACGGGTGCTCCCCTTCGATCAGGATGCCGCGCGTCGATACGCGGACATGGCCGTGATCGCCCGCGCCCTCGGCCGGCCCTTGCCGGTGGCGGACGGTTACCTCGCGGCGACCGCGGCATCCCGCGGCTTCGCCGTCGCCACCCGGAACATCCAGCACTTCGGTGACACCGGCGTCGAACTGATCGACCCCTGGCAGGATCACTGATCGAGCACTGATCGAGCGCTTGGCAACTACTGCACCATCACTGCCAGGTGTTCGGAGGTGTTAGGGGCACGCCGCTAGCCGCGCCGTCGCGCCGGTAGGATTCAGGCGGACATCCACCACGTTCCGTCCCGTGCTGAAGGAGAACCACCCGTGGCTTTGATCGAGGCAGTCGGCGCTCGCGAGATTCTTGATTCCCGGGGCAACCCGACGGTCGAGGTCGAGGTGCTGCTCGACGACGGCACCGTCTCCCGTGCGGCCGTGCCCTCCGGCGCCTCCACGGGTGCGTTCGAGGCGTACGAGCTGCGCGACGGCGACAAGGATCGCTACCTCGGCAAGGGCGTGCAGAAGGCCGTGGACGCCGTGCTCGACGAGATCGGCCCGGCCATCGAGGGCGTCGACGCCGCCGACCAGCGCATCATCGACCAGATCATGATCGACCTCGACGACACCGACAACAAGAAGGCCCTGGGCGCGAACGCGATCCTCGGCGTCTCGCTCGCCGTCGCGAAGGCCGCCGCGGACTCCGCCGACCTACCGCTGTTCCGCTACCTCGGCGGACCCAACGCCCACACCCTGCCGGTGCCGATGATGAACATCATCAACGGCGGCGCGCACGCCGACACCGCGCTCGACATCCAGGAGTTCATGGTGCTGCCGATCGGCGCCGAGACCTTCGCCGACGCCCTGCGCTGGGGCGCCGAGGTCTACCACGCCCTCAAGGCGGAGCTGAAGAAGGCCGGCCAGTCGACCGGCCTCGGCGACGAGGGCGGCTTCGCCCCAGACCTGCCCGGCGCCCGCGCCGCCCTGGACTTCATCCTCGAGGCGATCGGCTCGGCCGGCTTCACCGCGGGCGAGGACTTCGCCCTCGGACTGGATGTCGCGGCCACCGAGTTCTTCGCGGATGGCGTGTACAGCTTCGAGAAGTCCAGCTACACGGGCGAGCAGCTCACGCAGTTCTGGGTCGACCTCGTGCGCGACTACCCGCTCGCGACGATCGAGGACCCGCTCGCCGAGGACGACTGGGAGGGCTACGTGCACCTCACCCAGCAGCTGGGCGACAAGGTGCAGATCGTCGGCGACGACCTGTTCGTGACCAACCCGACACGCCTGAAGAAGGGCATCGAGCTCGGCGTGGCCAACTCGATCCTCGTCAAGGTCAACCAGATCGGCACGCTCAGCGAGACCCTGGATGCCGTGGCCATGGCCCAGCGCGCCGGCTACACCGCGGTGATCTCGCACCGTTCCGGCGAGACCGAGGACACCACGATCGCCGACCTCGCCGTCGCCACCGACGCCGGGCAGATCAAGACCGGTGCCCCGGCCCGCTCCGACCGCGTCGCCAAGTACAACCAGCTGCTGCGCATCGAGGAGGAGCTGGGCGAGGCCGCGGTGTACGCCGGCCGCGGCGCCTTCCCGAGATTCGCAGGGTAAGGCGCTTAAGCTCGACCCCATGGCTCGACGCGGTACGACGAAGGTGGCCGCGAGGCTGCCCGAGGAGAGCGCACCCGAGCACTGGCTGCGCACCATCCGGTTCTCCGGCTTCTCGGTGCTGATGCTCGGGCTGCTCATCCTCGCCGTCATCGTGCTCGCCCCGAACCTGCGCGTGCTCATCGAGCAGCGCCAGCAGATCGCGGCGCTCGAGGCGACCGTCGATGAGGCCCAGGGCTCGGTCGACGAGCTCACCGACGACGTGGCCCGCTGGGACGACCCCGCATACATCGAGTCCCAGGCGCGCGAGAGGCTGTTCTACATCCTGCCCGGCGACATCAGCTACCTCGTGACGGGCGACGAGCAGGCGACGGCGGCCGCGGACGAGCTGCCGATCTCCACGAGCATCCAGACCACGCAGGTGGACTGGGTGCGCGCCCTGCTCTCCTCGGTCTACGCCGCCGGGCTTACGGATGCCCCGCCCGAGCAGCTCGGGGGCGGACCGCAATGACCCGTCCGCCCTTCGATCCGCCCTCCGCCGAGGACGTGCGCATCGTCTCCGCCCAGCTCGGCCGCCCCGCCCGGGACGTCGTGGGCATCGCCGCGCGCTGCGCCTGCGGCGCCCCGACCGTGGTCTCCACGCGCCCGCGGCTGAGGGACGGCACGCCCTTCCCCACCTTCTACTACCTGACGCACCCCGCGGCGACGGCCGCCGTCTCCACGCTCGAGGCACAGGGGCGGATGCCGCAGCTCGCCGCCCTCCTCGAGGGCGCCACCGCCGAGGCATACCGGGCCGCCCACCTGCAGTACCTCGCCGACCGGGATTCCGTGGCCGAGGTCGACGAGATCGCAGGCATCTCCGCCGGCGGCATGCCCGACCGCGTCAAATGCCTGCACGCCCTCGTCGGCCACACCCTCGCGGCCGGTCCTGGCGTGAACCCGATCGGCGACCTCGCGCTCGCCGAGGCGACCTGGAGCCCGGAGCGCTGCGAGTGCGCCGTGTACCCGGTGGCGCCGTGATGCGCCGGGGCGCGTTGGTCGCGGCGCTCGCGATCGTCGCGAGCCTCGTCGTCGCGGCGCCCGCGAGCGCCGACCAGGTGCGCGACCAGGAGTACTGGCTCGACGACTACGGCATCCGCACCGCGTGGAACACCACACAGGGTGCCGGCGTGACGATCGCGATCATCGACACCGGCATCGACTCCAGCGTGCCCGAACTGGCCGGCGCGGTGGTCGGCGGTGCCGACTTCTCCGGCATCGGCTCCCCGGACGGGCAGCGGCCGGTCGGCTCGGACGGCAGCGAGCATGGCACCATGGTGGCCTCGCTCGCGGTCGGCCGCGGCACGGGGGCGAACTCGGGGGTCATCGGGGCGGCGCCTGCGGCATCCGTGCTCGCCATCTCGATCGGGTTCGGCGAGGGCTCGACGAGCTCGGACGAGCAGATCGCGCAGGCGGTGCGTTTCGCCGTCGACCAGGGCGCCGACATCATCAACATGTCGCTGACCCGCAACACGCGCGACTGGCCCGAGAGCTGGGACGACGCCTTCCTCTACGCGGCGGAGCACGACGTGGTCGTGGTCGCCGCGGCGGGCAATCGCGGCAGCGGCACGACCGAGGTGGGGGCGCCCGCGACGATGCCCGGCGTGCTCACGGTCGGCGGGGTGGACGTCAACGGCAAGGCGAGCTTCGACGCGTCATCCCAGGGCATCACGATCGGCGTCTCGGCGCCGAGCGAGGACCTCGTCGGCGTGGTCCCGGGCGGCGACCACGTGCTCTGGAACGGCACGAGCGGCGCCACCCCGATCGTGGCCGGCATCGTCGCGCTCGTGCGGGCCGCGCATCCGGAGCTCGACGCCGCCAACCTCATCAACCGCGTCATCGCGACCGCCCACGATGCCGGCGCCCCCGGCGCCGACCCCATCTACGGCTTCGGACTGGTGGATGCCGCGGCCGCCGTCACCGCGACGGTTCCAGCGGTCACCGCCAACCCGATGGGTGATCTCGCGGAGTGGATCACCATCTACCGCCGCGCGGAGTCGACCCCCGCCCCCGTGCCCACCCGCACCTCGAGCCCGGCGCCGCCCGCGGTCGTGGCGGCCCCCGCGAACCCACTCGGCACTTTGCTTCCGACCGTGAACCTGCTGCGCAATGTCGGCATCCCGCTCGCGGTGATCGCGCTGTTCCTCGCCGCCCTGGCGACGGTCGTCGTCCTCGGCGCGCGCGCGTTCAGGGCCGCTCGCCGGCAGGAGTAGATTGGGGTCTTACGTTCCCTGAGGAGAGACCACCACTCGTGCCCAGAATCCTGATCGTCGGCGGCGGCTATGCCGGTTTCTACACAGCACTGAAGCTCGAGAAGTGGCTCTCCCGGGGCGAGGCCGAGGTCACCGTCGTCGACCCGCTGCCCTACATGACCTACCAGCCGTTCCTGCCCGAGGTTGCTGCGGGCTCGATCGAACCGCGCCACGCGGTGGTGCACCTGCGCCGTCACCTGCGTAAGACCGACGTCATCACGGCCAAGGTCACCGAGATCGACCATGCCCGCAAGGTCGCCACGATCAGCCCGGTGCTCGGGGATGCCTATGAGCTGCCCTACGACATCGTCGTGGTCACCGCGGGCGCGGTCAGCCGCACCTTCCCGATCCCCGGCGTGGCGGATGTCGCGATCGGCATGAAGAACATCGAGGAGGCGGTCGCGGTGCGCGACCGGCTCTTCACGAACTTCGACAAGGCATCCAACCTGCCGCCCGGCCCGGAGCGGGACCGCCTGCTCACCTTCGTCGTGGTCGGCGGCGGTTTCGCGGGCATCGAGACCTTCGGCGAGCTGCGCGCGATCGCCTCATACCTGCTGCGCTACTACCCGACCCTCTCGTTCGAGGACACGCACTTCCACCTCATCGAGGCGATGGGCCGCATCATGCCCGAGGTCTCGCTCAAGACGAGCCACTGGGTGATCAAGAACCTCGCCGAGCGCGGCGCCCAGATCCACCTCGACACGCAGCTCACCTCCGCGGTCGACGGCAAGGTGCAGCTCTCCGACGGTCAGTCGTTCGAGTCGGACACCATCGTCTGGACCGCCGGCGTCATGGCCAACCCGGTGCTGCGCGACACCGACCTCCCGGTCGAGGATCGCGGTCGCCTCACCGTGCAGGCCGACCTGCGCGTCATCGACGCCAAGGGCGACATCGTCGAGGACGCCTGGGGCGCCGGCGACGTCTGCGCCGTGCCGGACCTCACGGGCGACGGCGTCGGCGGCTTCTGCGTGCCGAACGCCCAGCACGCGGTGCGCCAGGGCAAGCTGATGGCCAAGAACATCGTCGCGACGCTGCGCGAGGAGTCCACCAAGGACTACTTCCACAAGAACGAGGGTGTGGTGGCCGGCATCGGCCTCTACCACGGCGTGTTCCAGTCCGGCCGCCTCGCGATCAAGGGCTTCATCGCCTGGTCCATGCACCGCGGCTACCACGGTCTCGCGATCCCCATGTGGGAGCGCAAGATCCGGGTGTTCGGCAACTGGATCCTCAACTTCCTCCTGCGCCGCGACACCGTCTCGCTCGAGTCCCGCATCCACCCGCGTGCCTCCTTCGTCGAGTTCGCCGCCCGGCCGAAGGCCGCCGGCCAGACGAACATGGAGGGCGCCCCCATGCCCATGGGCGGCAACCCCTCCAAGCATTAGCGACGGGATGCGTGGGAGACTGGGCGCATGCCCCGGCCTGACGGGGCTCCGCGCCCCTCGCTTCGGGGATGCGCCCCGGTAGCCCAATCGGCAGAGGCAGGCGACTTAAAATCGCCGCAGTGTGGGTTCGAGCCCCACCCGGGGTACGCGGTCGGCAGCCTCGGGCGAGCGCGGGCATGGTGCGTCCGCGCTCGCACAATGAAGGACACCGGCGCACGCTCGCGGGTAGGCTCCTATCGTGGCAGCCGAAGACGACGAAATCTCGCGTCTGAAGGCAGTCGTCTTCGGTCCCCGTTCCGCTTTCGGACCACGAGCAGATGTGGACAGGGACGGCACGTGCAACCAACGCAGGCTAGAATGACAACGCGAAGGGCACTAGCCCTGAGAAGTAGGCCTGGCAGTCTTCCGGACGGTATGACGAGCCAGGCTCGCGCATTTAACCGAGCCGAATGACCTCGCCCACGAGCGGCGCAGCGCGCTTGATCCACTCGCCGCCGGCCTGATGGCACCATGCGACGGCATCACTCACCCACAGCATCGCGTGCTGGGAGGGGAAGGCGTGCTCGTACCCGAGTTTCTCCAGATAGTCGTGCTCGATGATCAATCTGGCCGCCTTGGCGTTCGCGAGGTCGGAGACGAGCGTTCGGAGGCAGAGAGCGCGGGCCTCCCTGTCCGGTCGCCCCCGCACGACGTAGATTTGCGCGCGGAGGTCGAGCTCGGACATCCGCGACAAGCTGCTCCGTCGCGAGGGGGCGCTTTCTGACTTGAAGTGAATGCGTGATTGCCCGGGGCGGGTCAGCCCTCGCAGATCCTTGTCGGTTTGCGCAGCATCCTCAGGTGAGACCGTGGCGGCCGCGAGCACGTAGCCTCTCGACTTCGATTCGTCCACGAAGACGTGGTCGCGCTGTTCGAAGATCGACATCGACCAGATGGTACTGATCGCTCACGGCGCGGAAACTCGGTGGCCGATTTCTGTTGACTTGTGCTCGACGACGGCGACGAGTGAGGAACGAGTTCAGCGGCAACAGCCGCCCGCGGCGTCCGTCGAGCACACCCCCGTCGCCGGCAGCACGAGCTCCACATTCCGCGCCGCCGCGACATCCCCGGCCAGCCACGCGGTGATGGAGCGCACCTGCTCGTAGCCGGTGGCGAGCAGGAAGGTGGGGGCCCTGCCGTAGCTCTTCATGCCGGCGAGGAAGAAGTTCGGCTCGGGCTGTTCGAGTTCCGCGAAGCCGTGCGGCTCGACGGTGCCGCAGCTGTGCACGTTGGGGTCGATGAGCGGCGCGAGTCTGGCGGGGGCCTCCACGACGTCGTCGAGTTCGAGGCGGATCTCGCGCAGCATCCCGAGGTCCGGGCGGAAGCCGGTCGCGTTGACGACGAGGTCGGTGGTGATGTGCTCGACGCCGCCGTGGCGCAGGCCGGCGACATCCACCCGCCCGTCGCGCGCGGCGAGGCCGATGAGCTCGAAGCCGTCGACGACCTCGATCGCGCCCCGGTCGATCAGGCCGAGCACGCGCGTGCCGAGCGCCGAACGACGCGGCAGCTGATCGTCGTCGCCCGTGAACACGCGCGCGGCGGAGCGGTTGCGGATCACCCAGGTCACGCGCGTGCCGGGCTCCGCCTCGATGAGCGCCGCGAGGTTGATGAGCGTGTTCGCCGCCGAGTGTCCGGCGCCGACGACGGTCGTGTGCCGCCCGGCGAACCGCGCGCGGTCGGCGCCGAGCACGTCGGGCAGGGCGTGCGTGACGGCCTCGGCGACCTCGGCGAGGCCGAGCGGTTCGAGGCCGTTCGAGGCGAGGCCGTTGGCGGTGCGGTAGGTGCCGGACGCATCGATCACGGCGCGCGCGGCGAGCTCCGTGACGTGGCCGTCGCGGTCCCGGGTGCGCAGCACGAAGGGGGTGGATGCCCGCCCCGCCGACCGCGTGCGGTCCATGCCCTGGCGGCTCACGGCATCCACCGTTGCGCCCGTGCGCACATGCGCGCGGAGCAGCTCCGCAAGCGGCGCGAGATATCCCTCGACGAGTTCCGTGCCGGTGGGGGCGGAGTCCGGTTCGCCCGGCGCGGTCCAGCCGCTCGCCTCCAGCAGCCGGCGAGCGGCCGGGTCGATGAGCTCGCGCCAGGCCGAGAACAGGCGGATGTGTCCCCACGAGCGCATGCTCGCCGCGATGTCGTCCCCGGCTTCGATCACGACGAAGTCGAGCCCGCGCTCCACCAGGTGCGCGGCCGCCGCGAGCCCGATCGGGCCCGCGCCGATCACGGCCACCGGCAGGGAATCGAGGCGCGTGTCGCGGATGACGGGTGTGGTGAGGTCGATCAGGGTCATCAGCAGCACGACGGTTCCGGTGCCGCGCACACGGTCGCCGACGAGGGGGTGGCATGCGCGGCGATCGCCGCCGCGATGAGGGTGTTCTGCTCTCGGTGGTGCTCATGCAGCCACGCCGCGGGGTTCATGCCGAACATCATGGGGCGCCTTCCTGCGCAGAATATCGATCGACTTCGATGAATGAGTATGCGCCGCTATATCGATGCTTGTCAATATCGACTATCATCGATGCATGAGCACCCCGACCCTCCTGCCGGTGATCGACGCCGCCGCCTGCTGCGCGCCGCTGAGCCGCGACCCGCTCACCGCCGGCCAGGCGGAGGACCTCGCCCGGGCGCTCAAGGCCATCGCCGACCCGGCGCGACTGCGCATCATCTCGATCATCGCCGCATCCGAGGGCCAGGAGGCCTGCGTCTGCGATCTCACCGAGCCCCTCGACATCGGCCAGCCCACCGTCTCGCACCACCTCAAGGTGCTGACCGACGCCGGCTTCCTCACGCGCTCCAAGCGCGGCACCTGGGCGTACTACGCGCTCGTGCCGGGGGCTCTCGACTCGCTCTCGAGGCTGCTGGTCACCGACTGAATCGGATCCGCTGGGCGGGACGCGTGCATATCCTTCACTGTGCGAACGTTTCCACAGAACCAGCGTCACCTGCGGCACGCCCTCGCCGCCCTCGGCACAGCCCCCGCCGGAACCGCAGCGCGTCCCGGAGCCCCCGCATGACCCTCGACCTCACGCCCCCCGCCGAGCAGCCCTGGCTGGACCCCGCCCGCTACTGGGGCGACCTCGCCACGGCGACCGCGCACCTCGACACGCCCTTCGGCGTCATCGCCCTGCCCGCCCTCGCCCACAACGCCCACGACATGCTGCGCCGCGCGAACGGCACCACGATCCGCGTCGCGAGCAAGTCCGTGCGCGTGCGCGGCGTGCTCGACGCGGTGCTCGCGCTGCCCGGCTACGCGGGCGTGCTCGCCTACACGCTGCCCGAGGCGCTCTGGCTCGCGGCGAGCATCGAGGATGTCGTGGTCGGCTACCCGAGCGTCGACCGCGCCGCGATCCGCACCCTCGGCACCGACCCGCGGCTCGCCGCACGCGTCACCCTCATGGTCGACTCCCTCGCCCAGCTCGACCTCGTCGACGCCGTGCTGCCGCCCGAGAAGCGCGAGCGCGTCCGGGTCGCGATCGAGCTGGACGCCTCGTGGC
>JBAQPI010000020.1:0-2737 GCA_049305635.1 Rhodoglobus sp.
TGCTCCTGCGCACCTACTGTCGATGAGGATGGAGGCCTGATGCGCAACCCCGAAGCGCCCGCGATGATCGGTATCCGGACTCCGCGGCCGCTGATAGCCGCCTCTTGGCTGCGCTCGTCCGCGTCGGGCGTTCCGCAGGGCGCCGAGATCGCGCTGCCCTACAGCGACGACTTCGATCGCGAGAACCGGCTATCCCGTGCAGCGCAGCCGGTCCTGGAAAGGCTCATCGACTCGATGTCGGGCACCCGCCACAGCATGGTTCTCGCCGATGCCGATGGCAGGATCATTGAACGCTGGGTCGCGCAGAAAGCGCTCAACGACAAGCTCGACAACGCCGGAATCGCGCCCGGTTTCGAGTTCGCCGAGGAGTTCGCCGGCACCAACGGTGTCGGCACCGCGCTGGAGGAGCGCAAAGCCGTCATCGTTCACGGCGAGGAGCACTTCGCCGACTTCCTGCACCGGTTCTCGTGCGTCGGAATTCCGATCCTGCACCCCACGCGCGGCACCATCGAGGGCGTACTCGACTTTACGTGCCTCGCGACAGACTTCCACCCGCTGATGACGCCGCTCCTGGTCGAGGCGACCAAGCACATCGAGACGCGCTTCGCACAAGGTGCCTCCGCCTCTGAAAGCGCGCTGCTGGAGGCCTTCGTGCGAATGCGACGACGCACGCGTGCGCCGGTCGTCGCCATGCGCACGAATTTCCTCCTGACAAACTCCGCTGCCGCGGACATCCTCAACGGGCACGACCAGGCCGTGCTCTGGGAGGTCGCTTCGGACCTGGTCTCCGGCGGCCACGACCTCGGCACGGTTGATCTGTCGACGGGACGATATGCCATGCGGATCAGCTCGGTCGACGTCGGCGATCAAGGCGCAACGCCAGGGTTCATCGTGCGCCTCTCACCGATCCTGTCGGCTCAGGCCGTGGCGACGATCGCCGCGCCCGCCATCACTGCGCGCGGGAGTGCTCCATACGCCCAACCCGGACGCAGCCCTCAGTGGCTCCACGCGCTCGACCGAGTTCCCGGGCTCATCCGCAGCGGGCAGCCGATCGTCATCTCCGGCGAGCCGGGCGTGGGGAAGCGCCGGTTCGCCGAGCACGTGCACGCGCAAGCACGACACACCCCGGTCCGCGAGCTGGATGCCGCCGTCGACGGACGCGAGGGCCCGGGCCGCGTGGTGGAGCGCTGCCGCGCGGCTCTCGAACGCGGCGATGGCGTCATCATCCGGCACCTCCAGCTCCTGGCGCCTGAGTCGCTCGATGAGCTGGCCGCACTCGCACGTCGGGTCTTCCGTCCTGCGCAGCTGGTCGTGACGGTCGACGAAGACATGCCCGAGGCCGCCACGCGCGCAATAGGCGCGTTCCCTCAGCAGGTGTGGCTGCCCCCGCTACGGGAGCGATGGGAGGACATCGCCGACATCGTCCCGGTGCTGCTCGCGGAGCTCAGCCCGCTGCGGCGCGCCACCTGCAATTCAGCCGCGCTTCAGGCGCTCATGCGATATGAATGGCCAGGGAACATCACCGAGCTGCGTGATGTCCTCGGCGTCGCCCTCGGCGCCGCACCGAGCGGGGTTATCGAGCCGCTCCACCTGCCGCGCCTCATTCTGCAGCGCGCACAGGGCCGGCCGCTCACTCCGATGGAGCACTCCGAACGCGACCTCATCATCAAGACCCTCGCGGCCGTCGACGGAAATCGAACGGTGGCGGCAAGGGTGCTCGGCATCGGCCGGGCGACCCTCTATCGCAAGCTGCGATCACTCGGGATCGCAGCCGGCGCCAACCGCGCCAACTGACCTTCCTCCGATGACTCGGGTGCGGCACGATGTGGAGTTGTTGAACC
The DNA here is from genome assembly GCA_049305635.1 of Rhodoglobus sp. Classification (GTDB taxonomy): domain Bacteria; phylum Actinomycetota; class Actinomycetes; order Actinomycetales; family Microbacteriaceae; genus Rhodoglobus. The sequence goes on from JBAQPI010000020.1 coordinate 1,842, forward strand.
CGCGGTTGTGCAAGGAGTTCGTGCGCCCGCTTCCAGGGGTGCCGTTGACGCTGATCACCCAGTGGCAGCCGAGCGTGTCGCGCAGGTCGTGGGTTTCGCCGTTGTCGTAGCCCTCGCGTGCTTGTCACGACCGCGGCTGATCGAGCTTCTAGCTAGCTCAGCGATGCGGAGAGCTACAAAGGCGACTCGTACGGCAGGCGCACATAAGTCGCTTGACCTGCGCCTTGACCGAGAGGCGATTTCAGCCGGTATGCTCGCCGAAAACTCTGCAATTGTCGGGGCAATTGCCCGGTTCACGTCTCGCTGGAGGATCGTTCGAATGGGGTGTTACCCTTGGCAATCGTGACGCACGATAACGTACCAATCAACGCGAAAAGGGTGCGATCGGTCTTCGAGTCCGTTCCTGCCGGGAACCCTGGACCGGGCCGGCGACGCGATCCTGGCATCGACGAGCTCGTCCCACGAGTGGCGCTCGGGCTCTATGCAGAAGAGGGATGGAGCGGTTTCAATTTTGAGGCTGTGGCCCGTGCGGCAGGCGTCGGCAAACCAGCAGTATATCGCCGGTGGGAATCCGCCGAGAAACTGTTGATCGAAGCATTCGTCACATACCTCCCCTTCCCCACCGCGGAGGACTGCGGATCGCTTCGCGCCGATCTGCTCGACTATGGGCTCAAGTTCGTCGATTGGTACCGCGGCCCGTACTTCGCAAAGATCGCACTGCGGCTTCGGCTCGACCGCACCATCAACCCAAACCTGTCTCAGCTGTACGATGACTACGTCTACAAGCCGAGGCGCAACGCCGCCCGCCAGATAAGCGAGCGAGCTCAGCTGCGGGGGGACATCACCGAGGCAACCAACCCGCTCGTACTCGTCGAGCTCTTGTTGGGTGCTCTCAA
>JBAQPI010000021.1:0-1929 GCA_049305635.1 Rhodoglobus sp.
CTCGATGAGCTGCACCCTGCGGTCCTCGGGGGAGCGACGACGCTCGACCCAGCCGGAACGCTCGAGGCTCGTCGCGGCATGCGTGAGTCGGCTCGGCGAGTGCCGCAGCACCGTGCCGAGCTCGGTCATCGTGAGGGTGCGCCGCGGGGCTCCGTAGAGGAAGACGAGCAGCTTGTAGTACGCGTGCGGGATCCCAGCGGCGGCGCGCGACTGCCGGTCGAGCGCCTCCTCGACGACGTGGCTGAGCATCACCAGGGTGCGCCAGGCCTGCTGTTCCTCCGGGCTGAGCGTCGCCATGGCGCCATGGTAGCGGAATACTTGAACTCTCAAGTATGTTGTTGAGGACATGACTGAGACGAACCAGCATCTGCTCGCCGCCGACACGGCGATGGGTCCGGTGACCCTGAGAGTCGGCGACCTCGACACCCTGACCGCCTACTACCGGGACGCGATCGCGCTCCAGGTGCTCGCCGCGACCGCCGACACGGTCACGCTCGGTCGCGGCACGACGCCCGTCGTGATCCTCGAACACGCGCCCGAACTGCGCCACGCGAGCCCGCGCGACGCGGGCCTGTTCCACACCGCGATCCTGTTCGACACCGAGGAGGCGCTCGCCGCCGCGGTGTACTCGGTGGCCCGCAAGTACCCGAACACGTTCACCGGAAGCTCCGACCACATCGTGAGCAAGGCGTTCTACTTCACCGACCCCGGCGGCAACGGCGTCGAGCTCTACTGGGATCGGGACCGCAGCACCTGGAGCTGGGTGCACGGCACCATCGAGATAGGCACCCTGTACCTCGACCCGAACCAGTTCCTGCAGCAGAACCTCACCGAGGCCGCCGTCGAGGAGCCGGTCATCGGCGGGGCCCGGGTCGGCCACGTGCACCTGCAGGTCGGCGACATCGCGAGCGCGCGCGAGTTCTATGTCAACCGGCTCGGGTTCGATGAGACCGCGGCCTACGGACCCCAGGCGCTGTTCGTGAGCGCCGGCGGTTACCACCACCACATGGGCATGAACACCTGGAACAGCGCGGGTGCAGGACTGCGCCTTCCCGCCCTCGGCCTCGCGCGCGTCGACATCTCGGTGCCGACGGCCGACGACCTCGGGGCGCTCGCCGAACGACTGGGCCACCACGGCATCCCGGTGCGCGACGACGGGCGCACGCTGAGCTTCGACGACCCGTGGGCGAACCTCATCCAGGTGGAGGCTGGCTAGGCTGGCCACATGCCCGCAACGCTCGACCAGATCACGCAGCTCGCGCAGGCCCTCACCACCGACGACGTCGCCTACAGTGCGGCGGGCTCGATCGTGACCGCGACGGTCGCCGGCGATCCCTTCGTCGTGGCCGAGCTCGACGGCCAGGCGCGCACCTTCCGGTTCCGGGCGGTCAAGAACCCGCAGAGCAACACGCGCACGCCCTCCTTCGAGGCCGGCGGCGTCTACAACCTCGCCAAGCGCAGCGGCCTTGTCGGCCACAAGCCGTCCCAACTGCGGGTCAAGGCGACCCTCGCCGAGCTGTTCACCCGCAACGGGTGGACGAAGGTCCGCTAACCCCCGAGCCGCTCGTCGAGTTCCTGGATGATCGGCCAGGCACCCTCCTCGGAGTTGGACAGCACCGCGATGTCGAGCCCGGCATCCACATAGTGCCGGATGATGCCGGAGGCGCCCACGTTGACGCCGTCCTTGTAGTAGGAGCGCACCGAGCCGTCCTCCTCGAGGTCGAACTCGAGGCCGAAGCCGTAGCTGGTGAGCTCGTCGTGCTCGACCTGCGGCACGAAGAACTCCTCGGTGAACTCCGCGTCGAGCAGCTCGCCGCCGCGCAGTGCCTGCAGGAAGCGCACCAGGTCGCCGACCGTGGCGTGCGCCCCGCCGTCCGGCGAGCCGATCGGCGGATAGCTGAAGATGTTCGAGAACCAGGTGCCGTCGTC
>JBAQPI010000022.1:0-7653 GCA_049305635.1 Rhodoglobus sp.
ACACCGACTCCCGACGCATCGAACCCGGCTCGATCTTCTTCGCCATGCCGGGGGAGTTCACCGACGGCCACCTCTTCGTCTCGGATGCGATCGACCGGGGTGCGGAGCTCGTGATCGCCGAGCGCGAGCTCGAGCTCGACGTGCCGCAGGTCGTGGTCGCGAACGGGGTCGCCGCGCTCGCGGACCTGGCTCGCGAGGTCGTCGCACGCGTGCGGGCGAAGGGCGGGCTCCGGGTGGTCGCGATCACGGGCTCGAACGGCAAGACCTCCACCAAGAACATGCTCGCCGCGATCCTCGGCGCCGAGGGTCCCACGGTCGCGCCCCCCGGCTCCTTCAACAACGATGTCGGCGCCCCGTTCACGATGCTGGGCATCGACGAGGCCACGCGCTACCTCGTCGTCGAGATGGGGGCGGATGCCGTCGGCGACATCGCGCGCCTGGTCTCGATCGTCGTGCCCGACGTCGCGGTCGTGCTCAAGGTCGGGCTCGCGCACATCGGCAAGTTCGGCGACATCGACGCCGTCGGCCGGGCCAAGTCGGAGCTGGTCGCCGGACTGCCGGCGGACGCGGTCGCCGTCCTCAACGCCGACGACTCTCGCGTCGAGGCGATGTCCGCCCTCACGGCGGCGCGGGTCGAGCGGTTCGGGTTCTCCGATTCGGCGGACGTGCGCGCCGAGGACGTCGACGTCACGGCATCCGGCACCTCCTTCACCGTCGTCGCCGACGGCGAGCGCCGGCCCGTCGTGCTGCGGATCCTCGGCGAGCACAACGTCATGAACGCGATCGCAGCGATCGCCGCGGCGCGGGCCCTCGGCGTGCCGCTCGAGCGGTCGGTGCGGGCTCTCGAGGCGCTCGTGCGGGCCGAGCGCTGGCGCATGGAGGTGCTCGTGGCTCCCGAGGGGTACACGGTGATCAACGACGCGTACAACGCGAGCCCGGACTCGATGGCCGCGGCGCTCAAGACGCTCGCCCAGGTGCGCGGGGAGGGCCGTTCCTTTGCGGTGCTCGGCGAGATGGCCGAGCTGGGGGACTACGCCGACGAGGAGCACGACCGCATCGGTCGCCTGGCCGTGAGACTCAACGTGAGTCAGCTCGTCGTGGTCGGCCACCGGGCCAGGCACATCCACAACGCGGCGGGGCTGGAGGGCTCGTGGGACGGGGAGTCGATCCTCGTCGCCGATGCCGAGGCGGCATACGATGTGCTTCGTGACCAGTTGCGCCCCGGGGATATCGTGCTCGTGAAGGCCTCCAACTCGGTCGGGCTCAAGGCACTGGGCGATCGCCTGGCCGGGGTCGACGCGTGATCGCACTCCTGCTCGCCGGCGGCATCGGCCTCGTCTTCACCCTGTTCGTCACCCCGCTGTTCGTCCGGCTGTTCAGGGGGCTCGGCTGGGGTCAGTTCATCCGCGACGACGGCCCGCAGTCGCACCACGCCAAGCACGGCACGCCGACCATGGGCGGCATCATCTTCATCTTCGGCGCGGTGCTCGGGTACTTCGTCGGCCACTGGATCTCGAGCGAGCCCGTGACCCTCTCGGGCCTGCTCGTGATCTATCTCACGGTGGGGTTGGGCATCGTCGGCTTCATCGACGACTTCCTCAAGACGCGCAACCAGCGCAGCCTCGGCCTCGGCGGCTGGGCGAAGATCGCCGGCCAGGTCATCGTGGCGGGGGGCTTCGCGGCGATCGCCCTGAACTTTCCGGATTCCGACGGCGTGACCCCGGCATCGTCGATGATCTCGGCGGTCCGCGACATCCACTGGCTCGACCTGGCCGCCTTCGGTACCCTCGCCGGGTTCGTGCTCTTCGCGCTCTGGGCGACGATCATCATCGTGAGCGCCTCCAACGGCGTCAACGTCGCCGACGGTCTCGATGGCCTCGCCTCGGGGGCGGCGATCTTCGCGGTGTCGGCCTACATCTTCATCGGCTTCTGGCAGTTCAACCAGTCGTGCCTCAACGACCTGGGCGCCGACCAGTACCGCTGCTACGAGGTGCGCGACCCGCTCGACCTGGCCATCGTCGCGGCGGCGATCGTCGGTTCGCTCGTCGGCTTCCTGTGGTGGAACACCTCGCCCGCGCAGATCTTCATGGGCGACACCGGCTCCCTCGGGCTCGGCGGCGGCCTCGCGGCCCTCGCGATCCTCAGCCGCACCGAGCTGCTGCTGGTGCTGATCGGCGGCCTGTTCCTCATCGTCACGGGATCGGTCATCGTGCAGCGCGCCTACTTCAAACTCACCCACGGCAAGCGGATCTTCCTGATGAGCCCGCTGCATCACCATTTCGAGCTCAAGGGCTGGGCCGAGATCACCGTCGTCGTGCGGTTCTGGCTCATCTCGGCGCTGTTCGTCGCCGTGGGTGTGGGCCTGTTCTACCTCGAGTGGATCAACCAGTAGCGGTGCGCGATCTCGATGCCCGGAACCTGGATGCCCGGAACCCGGACGCCCTGAGCAGTTGGCACGCCGACTGGCGCGGCCTGCGCGTCGTCGTGCTCGGCGCGGGTGTGACGGGCTTCTCCGCGGCCGACACCCTCGCCGAGCTGGGCGCCGAGGTGCTCGTCGTCGCGGCATCGGCCACCCCGGAGCGCACCGAGCTCATCGCCGTCATCGGTGCGCGGCTCTGCCTGCAGGCGGATGACACGATCCTCCCGCCCGACGTCGAGCCCTTCGCTCCCGAGCTCGTGATCGTCTCGCCGGGGTACCGGCCCGACCACGTGGTGCTCGCCTGGGCCGCGGAGCGCAGCATCCCGGTCTGGGGGGACATCGAGCTGGCCTGGCGGCTGCGTGACAAGACGGGTGAGCCCGCCGACTGGGTCACGGTCACGGGCACGAACGGCAAGACGACGACCGTGCAACTGGCGACGCACATGCTCGCCGCCGACGGGCGCCGGGTGGCGAGCGTCGGCAACATCGGCATCCCGGTGCTCGATGCGATCCGCCGCCCGGAGGGCTTCGACGTGCTCGTGGTGGAGCTCTCGAGCTTCCAGCTGCACTGGGTTCCTCGCACCGGCCCTGGCGCCCTCGCCCCCGCGGCGAGTGCGTGCCTCAACGTCGCCGACGACCACCTCGACTGGCACGGTTCGCGTACGGCGTACGCAGACGCGAAGGCCACCGTCTATGCCAACACCCGCATCGCCTGCGTCTACAACAAGGCCGATGAGGCGACGCGCCGCATGGTCGAAGACGCCGACGTGCAGGAGGGCTGCCGCGCGATCGGCTTCGGCCTCGACACGCCCGGCCCGAGCGACTTCGGCATGGTCGACGACATCGTCGTGGACCGGGCCTTCCTCGAGGACCGTCAGCGCTCCGCGCTGGAGCTCACGACCCACGGCGAGCTGGCGGCGGCGGGGCTCGCGACGCCGCACCTGGTGGCCGACGTGCTCGCGGCATCCGCCCTCGTGCGCGCCCTCGGCGTGCCGGTGGAGACCGTGCGCTCGGCGCTGGCGACCTTCCGCGTCGACCACCACCGCACCGAGCCGGTCGCGATGGCCGACGGGGTGCTGTGGGTCGACGACTCCAAGGCCACCAACCCGCACGCCGCCGACGCGGCCCTGCGCGCCTTCGAGCGCGTGGTGTGGGTCGTCGGCGGGCTGCTCAAGGGCGTGGACCTCGGCCCGCTCGTCGCCGCACACTCGACCCGGCTCGCCGCCGCCGTCGTCATCGGCGCCAACCCTGAACCGGTGGTTGAAGCATTCGAGCGACACGCGCCCGACGTGCCCGTGTTCGTGGTGGTCCCCACCGAGGATGAGGGGGTGATGCCGCAGGCGGTGCGTCTCGCCGCCGCGGTCGTGCAGCCCGGCGATGTCGTGCTGCTCGCGCCGGCTGCGGCATCCATGGACCAGTTCACGGACTACGCGGACCGCGGCGAGCGATTCGCCGAGGCCGTCGTACGGCACACGGGAGGAGCGGCGGATGACCACGACACGCCACCCGGCGCCCCGTCAGCCGGCCCAGCCTCGACCGCCCCGTCGCCGTCCGGCGAACGGCCGCCAGGCGCCTGAGGCGCGCTCGCGCGCCGCGATCGCGGTCGTGCCCGTGCGCCGGCTGTTCGCCGCCGAGGGCGGCAACTACTTCCTGCTGCTCGGCGTGACCGTCTTCCTCGTCGTGTTCGGCCTCGTCATGGTGTTGTCCTCGTCGACGATCGAGTCGTTCACCGCCGACGAGGGCTTCTTCGGGCAGTTCGCGCGCCAGGGCCTGTATGCCGTCGTCGGCGTCCCGCTCATGCTCGTCGCCTCACGGATGCCGCCCCAGTTCTGGAAGCGCTGGGCCTGGCCTGCGCTGCTGGTCGGCGGTGCGCTGCAGCTGCTCGTCTTCATCCCGGGGCTCGGCTACGGCTATGGCGGCAACCAGAACTGGCTGCAGCTCGGCGGCTTCACGGCGCAGCCCTCCGAGTTCGTCAAGATCGCGCTCATCGTGTGGGTCGCCTGGGTGCTCTCCACCAAGCAGGACCTGCTCGACGACTGGAAGCACGTGGCCTTGCCGATCGCCCCCGTCGCGGGCGTCGCGATCGGCTTCGTGCTCATCGGCCGCGACCTCGGTACCGCGACGATCATGATCCTGCTCGTGCTCGGCTGCCTCTACTTCGCCGGCGTGCGCCTGCGCTTCCTCGCCGTCGCGAGTCTCGGTCTTTCGGTGCTCGGGCTGCTGTTCGCGTTCACCAGCGACTCGCGCGCCTCCCGCATCCAGGTGTGGCTCAACGGCTGCACCCCCGAGGACTACCAGAACTACTGCTGGCAGGTCGAGCACGGCATGTGGGCTCTCGCGGCCGGCGGGCTCTTCGGCAGGGGGCTGGGCAACTCGACGGCGAAGTGGAACTGGCTGCCCGAGGCATCCAACGACTTCATCTTCGCCATCATCGGCGAGGAGCTCGGGCTCGTCGGTGCCGCCGTCGTGCTCGCCCTCTTCGTCGTGCTGACGATCGCCTTCGTGCGCATCATCCGCGCGACGAACGACAGCTTCGCCCGCATCACCGTCGGCGGCGTCATGGTCTGGGTCATCGGCCAGGCCTTCGTCAACATCGCCGTCGTGCTCGGCGTGCTGCCCGTGCTCGGGGTGCCGCTGCCGCTGATCTCGGCGGGAGGTTCGGCGCTCATCGCGACGCTGCTCGGGATCGGCGTCGTGCTCTCCTTCGCGCGTCGCAGCGGCGCCGAGGAGGCCATCGCGCCCGCCCGCACCCGGCAGCCGGTACGCTCGCGCGCATGACGACGTACCTCCTGGCCGGCGGCGGGACCGCCGGTCACGTGAACCCCCTGCTCGCCGTCGCCGACCGGCTGCGCGAGCGCGAACCGGCGTCTACGATCCTGGTGCTCGGCACGAGGGAGGGACTCGAGGCGCGCCTCGTGCCCGAGCGCGGCTACGAGCTGCTCACGATCGCCCGACTGCCCTTCCCGCGTCGGCCGAACCGCGCCGCGCTGCGGTTCCCGGGCGCGCTGCGCCGCGCGGTCGACGAGGTGCGCGCGATGATCCGCGACCGCGGCGTGGATGTCGTGGTCGGCTTCGGCGGCTACGCGAGTGCCCCCGCCTACCTGGCCGCGCGCGCCGAAGGGACGCCGCTGGCGATCCACGAGGCCAACGCCCGCCCCGGCATCGCGAACCGGCTCGGGGCGCGCATCACCGAGTTCGTGGGCGTGGCCTTCCGCGGCACCCGGATCCGCCACGGCGAGTTCGTCGGGATGCCGCTGCGGCCGGAGATCGAGCGGCTCGACCGCTTCGTCGCCCGTCACGAGGGCGTCGCGTTCTTCGGTCTCGACGCCGAGAAGCCGACCCTGCTCGTCACGGGCGGCTCCTCGGGGGCCAAGCGCATCAACGACACGATCTCGGCCGCGATCACCCTCATCCTCGGCGCGGGCTGGCAGGTCGTCCACGTCACTGGGGAGTACCGTGACGCCATCGAGACGGACCTGCCCGGCTACCACGTGCTCAAGTACTGCGACCGCATGGACCTCGCCCTCGCCGCCGCCGACCTCTGCCTCGGACGCGCGGGAACCTCCACCGTCGCCGAGGTCACCGGCCTCGGTATCGCGAGCGTCTTCGTGCCCTACGCGGTGGGCAACGGGGAGCAGCGCTTCAATGCGCGCGAGGCGGTCGAAGCGGGCGGCGCGGTGCTCGTCTCCGACGCGGACTTCACCCCGCAGTGGGTGGCGACCGAGCTGGTCGCGCTGCTGCGCAGCCGCGCCACGATCGCCGAGATGGCCGCGCGCATCGCCACGGTCGGCACGCTCGACGGCACCGACCGCATGGTCGCGCTCGTGCACCGGGCCCTCGCGGCAGGGCCCGGTAGAATCGACTCCCGATGATCAAGCCCGACCTCTCGATGCCCCTGCCCGCCGAGCTCGGCTCGGTGCACTTCGTCGGCATCGGCGGCTCGGGCATGAGCGGCATCGCGCGGCTGTTCCTCGCCGCCGGGCACCGGGTGAGCGGATCGGACCGCTCCGAGAACCACAACACCGAGCAGCTGCGAGGGCTCGGCGCGACGGTGTCCATCGGCCATGACACCGCGCACGTTGGCGACGCCGAGGCGCTCGTGTACACGGGCGCGCTGTGGCCGGACAACCCGGAGTATCTCGAGGCGGTGCGCCGTGGCATCCCCGTCTTGCACCGTTCGCAGGCGCTCGCCTGGCTCATCAACCGCAAGCGCCTCGTCGCGGTCGCGGGCGCGCATGGCAAGACGACCTCGACCGGCATGATCGTCACGGCGCTGCTCGAACTCGGCGCCGATCCGAGCTTCGTCAACGGCGGCGTCATCCAGTCGCTCGGCGTGAGTTCGGCCTTCGGCGCGGGCGAGCTCTTCGTCGTCGAGGCCGACGAGTCGGACGGCTCCTTCCTGCTCTACGACACCGCGGTCGCCCTCATCACCAATGTCGACGCAGACCACCTCGATCACTACGGGGACCACGACGCCTTCGACGCGGCCTTCGTCGAGTTCGCCTCGGGTGCCTCTGAACTCGTCGTCATCTCGAGCGACGATCCCGGCGCCCTGCGCGTACGAGAGCGGCTCGACCACCCGCGCGTCCTGAGCTTCGGTGAGGATGCCGCGGCCGGCGTCCGCGTGCACTCGATCGTCACCGACGGCCCGGTCGCCCTCACCCTGTCCTGGCGGGGCGAGGACTACTCGACCCGTCTCGCCGTGCCGGGGCGCCACAACGCCGTCAATGCCGCAGGCGCCTTCGCCGTGCTGGTCGGCCTGGGCTTCGAGGCGCGCGCCGCGCTCGAGGGCATCGCCGCCTTCCGCGGCACGGAGCGGCGCTTCGAGCTGCACGGCACCGTGCGCGGCGTGAGCGTCTACGACGACTATGCCCATCACCCCACCGAGGTCGCCGCCGCCTTGAGCGCCGCACGCACGGTCGTCGGCGACGGCCGCATCATCGCGGTGCACCAGCCGCATCTCTATAGCCGCACCCAGGCGATGGCGGGGGAGTTCGCGCGCACCTACGAGGCCCTCGCCGATCACACGATCGTGCTCGACGTCTTCGGTGCCCGGGAGGACCCGGTCCCCGGCGTCACGGGGGCGCTGGTCGCCGAGCGGTTCGACGATCCCGCGCGAGTCGACTACTTGCCCGACTGGCAGCAGGCGGCCGACCGTGCCGCGGCGATCGCCCGGGAGGGCGACATCATCATGACCTTGAGTTGCGGGGACGTGTACCGCATCGTCCCTCAGC
>JBAQPI010000023.1:0-6841 GCA_049305635.1 Rhodoglobus sp.
GTGCACGATCGACCGCACCGTCTCGGCGGTCCCGGTCCCGGCTTGAGCCCTGCCTGCGGGTCGGCGGCCGGCCCTAGTCTGGGACGGTGGCGGAAGACGGTGAGCAGCTCTCCCTGGATGCGGCGCATCGCGAGGTCGAGCAGTTGACCACCCGCATCCTCGAACTGCGCGATGCGTACTACGAGCGCGATGAGGAGCTCGTGCCCGACTCGGAGTACGACGCCATGCTGCGTCGGCTCGAGGAGCTCGAGCGGCTCTTCCCCGAGCTGCAGGGGCAGGACAGCCCCACCCAGACGGTCGGCGGCCGCGCCGCCGCGCTCTTCGATCCCGTGCGGCATGCCGAGCGCATGCTGAGCCTCGACAACGTGTTCTCGCTCGAGGAGTTCGAGGCCTGGGCGGCGAAGGTCGAACGCGACTCCGGTCGCGCGGTCGACTACCTGTGCGAGCTCAAGATCGACGGCCTCGCGATCAGCCTGCGCTACGAGCAGGGTCGGCTCACGAGCGCGGCGACGCGCGGGGACGGCGTGGTCGGCGAGGACGTGACCGAGAACGTGCGTGCGATCGAGTCGATCCCGGCGCGGCTGAACGGCACGGGGCATCCACCGCTCATCGAGGTGCGCGGCGAGATCTTCTTCCCGGTCGAGGCCTTCCGTGCGCTCAACGCCGAACAGGCCGAGGCGGGGGAGCGTGTGTTCGCGAACCCGCGCAACGCGGCATCGGGGTCGTTGCGGCAGAAGTCCGAGGGCAAGAACGCGGCCGGCCTGGATCTCATGCGGCGGCGGCTGTCGCGGCTGCGGATGCTCGTGCACGGCATCGGCGCCTGGGCCCCCGCTGAGCAGTCCGGCGCGTCGGCACAACGTGCCGGCGGGTCAGTAGGGGAGCCCGGCCCTCCCGTGGCCAGCCAGAGCGAGGTGTACGGCCTGCTCGCCGGCTGGGGGCTGCCCACGAGCACCCACTTCCGGGTGACGGATTCGGCGGCCGGGGCGGTGGACTTCATCGCCTACTACGGCGAGCACCGCGACAGCGTCGAACACGAGATCGACGGGGTGGTCGTCAAGGTCGACGAGCTCGCGCTGCATGAGGAACTCGGCGCCACGAGCCGGGCGCCGCGCTGGGCGATCGCCTACAAGTACCCGCCCGAGCAGGTCAACACCAAGCTCCTGGACATCGTCGTCTCGGTCGGTCGCACCGGCCGTGTCACCCCGTTCGCCGTGATGGAGCCCGCGCGGGTGGCCGGCTCGGTGGTGCGCCAGGCCACCCTGCACAACCAGGACGTCGTGAAGGCGAAGGGTGTGCTCATCGGCGACACGGTCGTGCTGCGCAAGGCGGGCGACGTCATCCCCGAGGTGCTCGGGCCGGTCGTGGAGCTGCGCGACGGCACTGAGCGCGAGTTCGTCATGCCCACGCACTGCCCCGAGTGCGGCACCGCGCTCGCTCCCGCGAAGGAGGGCGACATCGACCTGCGCTGCCCGAACTCGCGCAGCTGCCCCGCCCAGGTGCGCGGCCGGGTCGAGCACATCGGCAGCCGGGGCGGGCTCGACATCGAGGGCCTCGGCGAGGTCGGGGCGGCGGCCCTCACGCAACCGGACGTCCCCGCCCGGCCGCCGCTGGTGACCGAGGCCGGCCTCTTCGAGCTCACCCTCGCCGACCTCGTGCCGATCGAGGTCGGCGTGCGCGACCCGCTCACCGGCCTGCGCACGGGCCGCAGCGAGACGCCGTACCGGCGGCAGCGCAGGAAGAGCGACGGCCCGTGGCAACCGGGCGAACCGGGCGACGCCGACTCGGTGCCCTCGAGCGCGGCGACCAAGCTGCTCGAGGAGCTCGAGAAGGCCAAGACCAAGGAGCTGTGGCGCGTGCTCGTCTCGCTGAGCATCCGGCATGTCGGTCCCGTGGCTGCGCGCGCACTCGCGGGGTACTTCGGGTCGATCGACGCGATCCGCTCGGCGAGCCGAGAGGAGCTCGCGGCCGTCGAGGGCGTCGGCGACATCATCGCGGACGCCCTCATCGACTGGTTCGCCGTGGACTGGCATCTCGAGATCCTCCGGCGCTGGGAGGATGCCGGCGTGCGCCTGGCCACGCCTGGCCACCTCGGCCCCGGTGCCGCGGCATCCGCCGATGGACCGCTCAGCGGGCTCACGGTCGTGGCCACCGGCAGTCTCGAGGGCTTCACGCGCGAGGGCGCGCTCGAGGCGATCACCGCCGCCGGCGGGAAGGCCGCCTCGAGCGTCTCCAAGAAGACGGATTTCGTGGCAGCAGGTCCCGGTGCGGGGTCGAAGCTGACCAAGGCGGAGCAACTCGGTGTGCGGATCATCGACGCGGCCGAGTTCGCGAAGCTCCTCGCGGGGGGTCCTACGGCAATCGAGTGAACTCCCGCCACAACCGTCACAGGGGTTTCAGGAACTTTCGTCCCCCGAACGGGGTGTTCTGTCCCCTAAGATGGTGACGCGCGACCGACCCCTGGGGGAGGCAGGATGACGTCTCGCAATTTCGAGGAAGAGACCCGGATTGCTGTTTGACGTCGCAGCTGTTCTATCGACCTCGGTGGCCTTGGGACCTGTCGCCGAGGCCTTCGGCGTGCACGAAATCACCGCATACGACACCGCCATGGTGCTCGTGCTCGACGAGGCCTCGATCCCATCCGCCCAGCCCCTCCCGGACGCCCAGCCCTTGCCGGGTGACGGCTTCGGGCCCAGCCTCCCGGGAGGCTTCGTGCAGGGTTCGCGCCTGCTGCAGCAGCTCTCGCTGCTGTCGGTCACCGACATCCCGCACTTCCTCGAATCCAACCCGGCGGCGGTCCGCGCGCTCCTGGCCGACCCGCCGCTCGCCGCGGATGTGACCGCCTGGTGGGGCGCTCTCGACGCGCAGCATCGCCTGAGACTGCGCGAGGCGAGCCCCGAGCTCGTCGGCAACCTCGACGGCATCCCGTTCCTGACGCGTGACGTCGCCAACCGCGCGATGCTCACGAGCACCATGAGCGAGCTTCGTCACATGATCGAGACCGAGGACGGCCGCACCGTCGTCGAGAACGCGAAGATGCAGCTGCGCATGCTCGAATCCATCGCCGGCGCGCTCGGCACCGCCGAGTCCGGCTCGACCCGCACGCTCATGAGCCTCGACGTGACCGGACAGGGCAAGGCCGCGATCGTGATGGGCGACCTGCGCACCGCCGATTACGTCACCTACATGGTGCCGGGCATGTTCTTCACCATCGAGGGCCAGATGGGCTACTGGACGGATGCCGCCGCCCGCCTCGGCGACGAGCAACGCAGCTGGCTCGCCCTGCTCGGCGACGACCCCGACGGCACCGTCGCGACCGTGGCCTGGATCGGGTACCAGACGCCCAACCTCACCAACGTCGGCTCGATCGACAACGCCCTCGAAGGGCGGGACCTGCTCGCCGGCGCGATCACGGGCCTGCAGGCCGTGCGCGGGAGTGACCAGCCTTACATCACGGTCATCGGCCACTCCTACGGTTCCACGGCGGCGCTCATGGCCCTCACCGAGTACGACTTCGAGGTCGATGCGCTCGCCGTCGTCGGTTCGCCCGGCAGCCCCGCGAAGTCGGTCGACGAGCTGCATGTGCGCGACGGCAACGTCTACGTCGGCGAGGCGCCCTGGGACGCCGTTCCCGACAGCGCCTTCTTCGGCAGCGACCCGGGCGCGGCGAGCTACGGTGCGCGCAGGTTCGGCGCCGTGGGCGGCGTCGACCCCATCACGCACGAGGCGCTGACGAGCTCCTTCGGTCACATCGAGTACTTCAGCCCCGGCACCGAGTCGCTGCGCAACCTCGCGCTCATCGGCATCGGCGAGGGCATGCTCGTCACGGGCCCCGACGGCTCGGCACCCGCGCGCATCCTCGCCCGCTGACCGGCCCCCGGACTGGGTCGCGCGACTGACGGCGCGCGGGTGTTAGCGTGACGATTCAGATCGGGGGGATCGATGTCTCGGGAACTGGGGGCTACCGCGTCACGCAGAGCACGGTCGGTGCGATCACCGAGGTGCAGGGACGGCTCGGGGATGAGACGCTCGTGTTCCGGGCGAGCGACGCCGCGATGACGCTGCAGGGCGAGAGCGAGTGCGTCGCGGTCGGTTAGGGGGTGCGGGGGTGCGCCGTAGGATTGTCCGGTGTCCGAGATCACCCCCGCAGTCGTCACCCACCTCGCGCATCTCGCGCGGATCGCCTTGACCGAGGAGGAGATCCGGACCCTCACGGGAGAGTTGGGGGCCATCGTCGACTCCGTGGCGAAGGTCGGCGAGGTCGCGACGCCCGACGTGCCGGCCACGAGCCACCCCATCCCGCTCGTCAACGTCTACCGCGACGACGTGCCCGGTGTCACCCTGACGACCGAGCAGGCGCTCGCCGGGGCGCCCGAGCACGACGGCTCGCGCTTCAAGGTCTCGGCGATCCTGGGGGAGGAGCAGTGAGCCGGTCATCGAGCCTGGTCGAGATGTCCGCCGCCGAACTCTCCGCCATGCTCGCCTCGCGCGAGGTCTCCGCGGTGGAGGCCACGCGGGCGCACCTCGACCGTATCGCCGCCGTCGAGCCCCAGGTGCACGCCTTCCTGCACATCAACGCCGAGGCGATCGACACCGCGGCGCTCATCGACGCCCAGCGCGCGGCGGGCGAGCCGCTCGGCGAGCTCGCCGGCGTGCCGATCGCGATCAAAGACGTGCTGTGCACGGTGGGCATGCCCTCGACGGCGGGCTCGCGCATCCTCGAGGGCTGGATCCCGCCGTACGACGCGACGCCGGTCGCCAAGCTCAAGGCCGCCGGTCTCGTGCCGCTCGGCAAGACCAACATGGACGAGTTCGCGATGGGCTCGTCGACCGAGCACTCGGCCTATGGCCCGACCAAGAACCCGTGGGATCTCGAGCGGATTCCGGGCGGATCGGGTGGCGGTTCCGCCGCGGCCGTCGCCGCCTTCGAGGCGCCGCTCGCACTCGGCTCGGACACGGGCGGCTCGATCCGCCAGCCCGCCGCCGTCACGGGTTCGGTCGGGGTCAAGCCCACCTACGGCGGCGTCTCCCGGTACGGCGCGATCGCCCTCGCCTCCTCGCTCGACCAGGTCGGGCCGGTCAGCCGCAACGTGCTCGACGCGGCCCTGTTGCACGACGTGATCGGCGGGCACGATCCGCGTGACTCGACGTCGCTGAAGGACGAGTGGCCGTCGTTCGCCGCCGCGGCCCGCGAGGGAGCCCGCGCCTCCTCGCTCAAGGGGCTGCGGGTGGGGGTCGTCAAGGAGCTCGACCAGCCGGGCTTCCAGCAGGGCGTCTCCGACCGCTTCCACGAGGCGCTCGAGCTGCTCACCGCGGCCGGCGCGGAGGTCGTCGAGGTCTCGGCACCGCACTTCGAATACGCCGTCGCGGCGTACTACCTGATCCTGCCGGCGGAGGCCTCGAGCAACCTCGCCAAGTTCGACTCGGTGCGCTTCGGCATGCGCGCGGCCGTGTCGGGCACCGTCGAGGATGTCATGGCCGCGACGCGCGAGGCCGGTTTCGGCCCCGAGGTGAAGCGCCGCATCATCCTCGGCACCTACGCGCTGAGCGCGGGCTACTACGACGCCTACTACGGCAGCGCGCAGAAGGTGCGCACGCTCATCCAGCGGGACTTCGTCTCGGCCTTCGAGCAGGCCGACGTGCTCGTCTCGCCGGCGGCCCCGACGACGGCGTTCAGGCTCGGGGAGAAGCTCGCCGACCCGCTCGCGATGTACCTCAACGACGTCACGACGATCCCCGCGAACCTCGCCGGCGTGCCCGGCATGGGCCTGCCGATGGGGCTCGCCGAGGACGGGCTGCCGGTCGGCTTCCAGATCATGGCGCCCGCGCGCCAGGACGCGAGGCTGTACCGCCTCGGAGCGACCCTCGAACGGCTCCTGGAGCAGCAGTGGGGCGGCCCGCTGCTCGCGAAGGCGCCGGCCCTGGGCTGAGGCAGCGGCATCGGTGACATCATCCTCGGAGGAATCGTTCGAGACCCTCCTCGCTGCCGCGCAGCGCGGAGCCGCCTGGGCCTGCACGACGATCTGGGTCAGCTACGCCCCCGCGGTGTCGGCGTTCCTCGTCGCCCGGGGGTCGAGGGAGCCCGAGGACCTCACGAGCGAGGTCTTCCTGACCCTGTTCGAACGGCTCGACTCGTTCACGGGCGGGGAACGCGAACTGCGCACGTTCGTGTTCTCGCTGGCCTACCGTCGGCTCGTCGACGAGCTGCGCAGCCGCTCCCGCCGCGGCGAGATGGTGGAGTGGACCCAGGAATCCGATCCCCGCAGCACCCCGAGTGCGGAAGCCGAGGCGATCACGCGGCTCGGGGATGCGCGGGCCCGGGCACTGCTCGACGGCCTGCCCGATCAGCAGCGCGACGTCATGGTGCTGCGCATCGTCGCCGACCTCACGGTCGAGCAGGTCGCGCTGGTGCTCGGCAAGCGGCCCGGGGCGGTCAAGGCCCTGCAACAGCGAGCGCTCGCGAATCTCCGGAAGAGTTTTCCGCGAAGCCGTATCCTTTCCGGCCCCTCGGACGATAGCGGTGAGTGAGATGAGACGAGTGGGATGATGCGCTCGTTGATCTTCGTGCCCGGCTCGCGATCACGCAACGGCCTCCGGATGCGCCGCGCGACGACCCGCGGCGCAAGTCGACGTGCCAACGCGAACTGGAAGGCAGTGATGACATCCAAGGATGACATCCAAGGATGGCATCCAGGATCGGGCTTCACGTCGGCGTTCGACCGACCAGCCGTACCGGTCGCCGACATAGGCGGATATCGCCCCCGCCATGATACGGAGATCAACCCGCAGGTCATCTCAGCGACGACCGCGATCTCATGCGCCGGCGTAGCTGTCGCGCCAGCCC
>JBAQPI010000024.1:0-16164 GCA_049305635.1 Rhodoglobus sp.
GGTCGGGCTCGGGCTCGCCGCCGAGCTGGCGACGCAGCCGCAGTCCGCGGTGACCGGGCCCGCATCCGCGACCGTGCCGTTCTACGGCGAGCACCAGGCGGGCATCGACACCGCGCCGCAATCGAACGCGGTCTTCATCGCGCTCGATCTGCGACCGGAGGTGGATGCCGCGGCCCTCGCCCGGCTGATGCGCGTGCTCTCCTCCGACGCCGCGCGCCTGAGTGCGGGCGAACCCGCCCTCGCCGACACCGAGCCGGAGCTCGCCGCGATCCCGCGGCGCCTCACGGTCACCTTCGGCTTCGGCCCGGCGCTCGTCGCGCGGGCCGGCGGCACCGCGCCGCAGTGGCTCGCGCCCCTGCCGGCCTTCACCATCGACCGGCTGGAGGACGCCTTCAGCGGCGGAGACCTGCTGTTGCAGATCGCCGCCGACGACGCGGTGACCGTCGCGCACGCCGCCCGCATGCTGCTCAAGGACGCGCGGAGCTTCACGACGGTGCGCTGGAACCAGCGCGGCTTTCGACGTGCGGCCGACTCGGAGGCGCCCGGCACGACGATGCGCAACCTGTTCGGTCAGGTGGACGGCACCGCGAACCCGAAGCCCGGCTCGGCTGAATTCGACGAGATCGTGTGGTCTGGCGGCTCGCCCGCGTGGATGAGCGGCGGCACGGGCTTCGTGTTGCGCCGCATCGCGATGAACCTCGAGGGCTGGGACCGCATCGACCGCGCCGCCCGCGAGGCCTCACTCGGTCGCCGGATGGACACCGGTGCGCCCCTGACCGGCACGCTCGAGAGCGACACCCCTGACCTCGAGGCGACCACGAGACTCGGCTTCCCGGTGATCCCCGCCTACGCGCACGTGCGACGGGCCAAGGGCACCGAGCGCATCTTCCGCCGCGGCTACAACTACGACGAGCCGGTCGCCGGCGCGGGCGGCATCTCCGACTCGGGGCTGCTGTTCGCGTCGTTCCAGGCGGATGTCGCGCGCCAGTTCGTGCCGATCCAGCGGCGGCTCGACGAGCTGGATCTGCTCAACACCTGGACGACGCCGATCGGCTCGGCCGTGTTCGCGATCCCGCCCGGATGCGCGGAAGGGGGATACGTCGGCGAGACGCTGTTCTAGGAGGCGGCGCCCCGCTCGAGGTCGGCGAGCAGCTCCGCGACCTTGTCGGCGATCGAATCGCGGATCTCCCGAACCTCGTCGATGCTCTTGCCCGAGGGATCGGGAAGGTCCCAGTCCAGGTAGGTCTTGCCCGGGTAGATCGGGCAGGCGTCGCCGCAGCCCATCGTGACGACGACATCCGCGGCCTGCACGACATCGTCGGTGAGCGGTTTCGGGAACTCTTCGGCGAGGTCGAAGCCGAGCTCCGTCATCGACGTCACGACGCTCGGGGCGATGTCCGATCCTGGCGCGGAGCCTGCCGAGCGCACGTGCACGCGACCGTCGGCGAGGCGATTCAGCAGGGCGGCGGCCATCTGGGAGCGACCGGCGTTGTGTTCGCACACGAAGAGCACCTCGGGCATCGGGGAAGCGATCGCGCCCTTGGCCTGCGCGAGCGCGGTCAGTCGATCGCTCGCGAAGCGGATGGTGCGCGCGGCCACGTGCGCCTTGACGGTCGAGGTCCGCAGCAGCGAGGCGTAGGACTCGAGCACATAGCGCTCGACGGTCTCCGGAGCGAAGACACCCGTGAATCTCGAGCTGAGTTCGCCCGACAGGCGCTTCAGGTAGTCCTCTGGAAAGGCGAGCCCGGGGAGGGGTTTCCGCTCGCTGACATCGACCATGCCTAAAGCATAGATGTTTGTCTATGCTTTAGGCAGTGCGGATCAGCCGAACTTGCCCGAGACGTAGTCCTCGGTGGCCTGCACGCTCGGCTTCGAGAAGATCGTCGTCGTGTCGTCGTACTCGACGAGCTTGCCCGGCTTGCCGGTGCCCTCGATGTTGAAGAACGCGGTCTTGTCGGACACGCGGGAGGCCTGCTGCATGTTGTGGGTCACGATCACGATCGTGTAGTCGGCCTTGAGCTCCTCGATGAGATCCTCGATCGCGAGCGTCGAAATGGGGTCGAGCGCCGAACATGGCTCGTCCATGAGGATGACCTCGGGCTTGACGGCGATCGCCCGTGCAATGCACAGGCGTTGCTGCTGTCCGCCGGAGAGACCGGAGCCGGGCTTCTCGAGCCGGTCCTTGACCTCGTTCCAGAGGTTGGCGCCCTGCAGGGACTCCTCGGCGAGGGCGTCCTGATCGGACTTCGACATGCGGCGGTTGTTGAGCTTCACGCCCGCGAGCACATTGTCGCGGATCGACATCGTCGGGAACGGGTTCGGGCGTTGGAAGACCATGCCGACTTGACGGCGCACATTCACTGGGTCGACATCGGGCGCGTAGAGATTGTCACCGTCAATGAGCACCTCTCCGTCGACATACGCGCCGGGTATGACCTCGTGCATGCGATTGAGGGTGCGAATGAACGTGGACTTTCCGCACCCAGAAGGCCCGATGAACGCGGTCACGGTACGCGGCTCGATCGTGAGCGAGACGCCTTCGACGGCTTTGAACTTGCCGTAGTAGGCGTCGAGGTTGTGGACTTGGATGCGCTTGGACACGGTCGAGTTCTTCCTTCTGCTCAGCGGCCGAGCTTTGGTGCGAAGATCCGCGCGACGATACGCGCGACGAGGTTGAGGACCATCACGATAGCGATCAGGGTCAGTGCGCCCGCCCAGGCACGCTCGATGTACGGCACGAAGTCCGTGCCCTGACTCACGTAGGAGTAGTAGACGAAGTTCGGCAGGCTCTGCATCCTGCCCGCCAGCATGTTGAAGTTGAAGTTGTTGGAGAACCCCGCAGCGACCAGCAAGGGGGCGGTCTCGCCGATCACGCGGGCGACCGACAGCATGACGCCGGTGGTGATCCCCGCGATCGCCGTCGGAAGGACGATCTTGACGATGGTGAGCCACTTGGGCACGCCAAGCGCGTACGACGCCTCCCGCAGCTCGTTCGGCACGAGGCGCAGCATCTCCTCGCTCGATCGCACGACCACAGGCAGCATCAGGACGGTGAGTGCGATGGCGCCGGACAGTCCGACGCGGGTGCCGGGGCCGAGGATGAGCTCGAAGAGGGCGAAGGCGAAGAGGCCGGCCACGATCGAAGGGATGCCGGTCATCACGTCGACGAAGAACGTGATCGTCTGAGCGAGCCGCCCCCGTCCGTACTCGACGAGGTAGATCGAGGTCAGCAGACCGATCGGTACGGAGATGAGGGTCGCGACGCCCGTCATCAGGAGCGTCCCGATGATCGCGTGCGCGGCTCCGCCGCCCTCGCCCAGTACATTGCGCATCGACAGCGTGAAGAAGTCCCAGTCGATGCGCGCCGAGCCCATCGTGATGACGGTGTAGACGAGCGAGATGAGTGGCACCATCGCGATCGTGAAGGCGGCCACGACGAGAGTCGTCACGAGCCGATCGGCGGCACGGCGTCGACCCTCGTGAAGTCGCGACACCGCGTAGCTCAGAATCGCGTAGGTCACCGCGCCTACGATCACGGCGCCCCCGACGTTGAAGCTGATCGTCGGACTCGCCGCCGCTACGAGCGCGAACGCGATGGCCGAAGCCATGAGGCTCCCGGCGAGCATCACCCATGGTGACCAACGGGGGAGCTGTCCGCCGCTGTAGACGTTGTGGGACCGCGCCGGGGACTGAAGTGTTGTTGTCATCAGTTCGCTCCCGAGAAGTCCTTGCGGCGGTTGACGATGTAGCGCGCGAGCGAGTTGACGACGAGGGTTATGCCGAACAGGATGAGGCCGGTCGCGATGAGCACGTTGACGTTGATGCCGTAGGCCTCCGGGAAGCGGAGCGCGACGTTCGCCGCAATCGTCGAGGGGTTGACCGAACTGATGACGTTGAAGGTGATGACTCCTGTTGCTGAGAGCACCATCGCGACGGCCATGGTCTCGCCGAGAGCGCGCCCCAGACCGAGCATCGCACCGGAGACGATGCCGGGACGTCCGAAGGGCAGCACGACCGTACGGATCATCTCCCAACGGGTAGCGCCGAGAGCCAGGGCGGCTTCTTCGTAGAGAGGTGGCGTCTGGAGGAAGACTTCGCGCGAAATGGCGGTGATGATCGGGATGACCATGACCGCGAGGACGATCGCGGCGGTGAGGATCGTTCGCCCGGTTCCGGACGCCGGACCTGCAAAGAGCGGGAACCAGCTCGCGTTGTCGGCGAGCCATGCGTAGAGCGGCTGGATCATCGGGGCCAGCACGTTCCCGCCCCAGAGTCCGAACACCACCGAGGGCACGGCCGCGAGCAGGTCGATGATGTACCCGAGTCCCGATGCCAGCCGACGCGGTGCGTAGTGCGAGATGAACAGGGCGATGCCGATCGAGAGCGGCAGGGCCATGATGAGCGCGAGAGCGGCGGCCCACAAGGTGCCGAAGATCAGAGGCACAACGAAGCCGGTGAAGTCCACGCCTTCTTCGAAGATGGACACGGTCCCGGGTGCGGCGGTGATGCCCGGGATGCCCTCGAGGAGCAGGAAGCCGGCGACCGCGGCGAGGATTGCGAGGATCAGACTGCCGGCGATGAGGGCGCTGGCGGAGAAGACCTGGTCTCCCCGCCGCAGTTTCGTTCGGCGGCGGGCGATCTCGGCGGGGGAGGACATCGTTCTTGCTCTGCTCCGGCTCAGTGTCTGATGGGATCGGTCTGCGAAGGCCTTCTGGTGCGATGCTCTTCTGGTGCGATGCTACTGGGCACAAAACCATCCGGTCCCGCCGATCGGCATGTGAGCGATCGACGGGACCGGATGTGATCCCACTACTTGATGGCGTCGATCGCGGCCTGAGCGTTCTCGAACAGCGTCGCCGAGATCGGTGCCGAGCCGGCCGCCTCGGCGGCAGTCGCCTGGCCCTCGTCGCTGATGACGTAGGACAGGTAGCCCTTGATCAGGTCGAGGTTGGCCTCGCCCACCGACGCGTACTCGTTGCATGCGATGAGGTAGCTCACCAGGACGATCGGGTACACGTTCGGCGCGCTCGTGGAGCGGTCCACTGCGATGGCGAGGTCGGTGTCACCGCGCTCGCCCTCGGAGTCCGCCGGCGAAGCGTCGATGATGGCCGCAGCGGCCTCCGGCGAGTACGGGACGTACTCGTCGCCGACCTTGACGTCCACGATGCCGAAGTCACCGGCACGCGACGCGTCCGCGTATCCGATGGTGCCGGTGCCGTTGGCGACCGCGTCCACGACGCCCGAGGTCTGCGGCGCACCCTCGCCGCCGTACTCGGTCGGCCAGGTCTCGATCTGACCAACGGTCCACACCTCGGGGGCGACCGCCGCGAGGTAGTCGGTGAAGTTCGCCGTGGTTCCGGAGTCGTCCGCGCGGTGCACGGCCGTGATGGTGAGGTCGGGGAGCTCGACGTCGGGGTTCTGGTCCGCGATCGCCGCGTCGCTCCAGTTGGTGATCGTGCCCGCGAAGATGCCGGCGATTGTGGCACCGTCCATGTTCAGCGTGTCGATGCCCTCGAGGTTGAAGAACACCGCGATCGGCGAGATGTAGGCCGGGATCTCGAGGATGCCGGTGCCCGGCACGCAGGACGCGAAGTTGTCCTCCGCGATCTCTTCGAGCTTGAACGCGCGGTCCGAGCCGGCGAACTGGCTGCCGCCGCCGACGAAGGTCTCGCGGCCGCCGCCCGAGCCGACCGGGTCGTACTCGACGGTGGTGTCGGGGTAGATGTCCTGGAAGCCGACGACCCACGCCTCCTGGGCGGACTGCTGAGACGACGCACCGGCACCGATGAGGGTGCCCTCGAGAGCCATCGTCTCCTCGCCGCCTCCGTCGGTGGTTGTGCTGCACGACGCGAGGACGAGAGCCCCCGCGGCGGCGATGACGGCGATGCTGCCATTGCGCTTGAAGTTCACTGTGTTCCCTTCGGAAGGTGTGTTGTGTTCTTGGTCTGGGCCGTGACGACCCGATCAGAACGTATGCACGGAGAATGACCACGTTCGTCCCCGACGGTGAACGAGAGGTTAACGCGCGGCCAACAGCGGCCGAGTCAGGCGGGCGAGTGCGTCTCGACCGCGACGATGCCGCGCTTGCCCGTGCCACGCCTGGCGATGTGCACGACCGTGAAGTCGCCGGTGTCGAGGATCGCCGCCCGGCGCAACGCGGCGTCCGGTTCCGTGCCGGTCTGCTCGGCGAGCTCGGCGAGGATTCGCGGCAGCACGGGGCCGTGGCTGCACAGCACGGCGCTCGCTCGCTTGGCGAGTCGTCGGGCGACGATCGCGGCGACGCCGTCGGTGCCGCCCTCGTAGGCGTCCTGGCTGATCGCGGGAGTCGCCTTGACCGGCAGCCCCGTCACCGCGGCGAGCGGGGCGACCGTGGCCAGGCAGCGTGCCGCGGTGCTCGAGATGATGCGCTCGGGGGCGTAGGCGGCGATGCCGTTCGCGATCGTCGCGGCCTGGTCGGTGCCGCGGTGCAGGAGCGGGCGGGTGGCGTCGGGGCCGTCCCAGCTGCTCGGGGCGACGGCCTTGCCGTGCCGCACCGCGACGATCGCGAAGGTTCGGGCGCGGTCCTGCTTCAGCCGTTTGGCGAAGCGGTCGATCACATCCCGGTCGTGCTCGTAGCTGAGCTTCTTGCGGGCCTTGTCGAGCGGCAGCCATTCGAGCGCGGAGACCTCGTCGTTGGCCTGGAACTTCGCCAGCTGCAGGGCGTGCTCGCTCACCTCGGCCGACCAGTAGTACACGACCTTGTCGCGACCGTTCGGCAGCACGTACTCGACCGTGCCCAGCGGCGCCCCGAGGCTGATCGCGAGTCCGGTCTCCTCGAGGATCTCGCGCACCGCCGTCTCGGGCAGGGTCTCGCCGGGGTCGACCTTGCCCTTGGGAAGGGACACGTCGGCGCGGCCCGGACGGTGCACGAGCAGGATGCGCGCGGTGCCATCCACCACGCGCCAGCAGACGGCGCCGGCAGCCAGCACGGGAGGCTGCGTCCCGGTCACCGGGTGCCGCCGCGCTTCCTCGCCGAGATCTGTCTCATGAGGACATTCTGCAGGTCCTCGAGGGTGGTGCCGTCCTCCGCACGGTGATGCCGGGTCCACTCGCCGTCGGGCCCGAGCCACCAGGCGCTCGTGGAGTCCGAGAGCGCGAGCTCGAACAGCTCGTCGAGCTCTCGCAGGTGGTCCGGGCTCGTGATGCGCACGAGGGCCTCGACCCGGCGGTCGAGGTTGCGGTGCATCATGTCCGCGCTGCCGATGAACACCTGCGGCTCGCCATCGTTGCAGAACGAGAAGATGCGCGCGTGCTCGAGGTAGCGGCCCAGGATGCTGCGCACCCTGATGTTCTCGCTGAGACCCTCGACCCCCGGGCGCACGCTGCAGATCCCGCGCACCACGAGGTCCACCGGCACCCCCGCGTTGGATGCCCGGTACAGCGCGTCGATGATCGCCTCGTCGACGATCGAGTTGAGCTTGAGGCGGATGCCGGATGGCAGTCCCCGTTTTGCGTTCTCAGTCTCCGTCTGGATGCGCTTGAGCAGTCCGGCGCGCAGGTGCAGCGGCGCCACCAGCAGTCGCTTGAACTTCTTCTCGATCGCGTAGCCGGAGAGCTCGTTGAACAGCCGCGTGAGGTCCTTGCCGACGGTGTCGCTCGCGGTGAGCAGGCCGAGATCCTCGTAGATGCGGCTCGTCTTGGGGTTGTAGTTGCCGGTGCCGATGTGGCTGTAGTGCCGCAGCACGCCGTTCTCCCGGCGGACCACGAGGGCGAGCTTGCAGTGGGTCTTCAGCCCGACGAGGCCGTAGACGACATGCACGCCGGCCTTCTCGAGCTTGCGCGCCCAGGAGATGTTCGCGGTCTCGTCGAACCGCGCCTTGATCTCCACGAGGGCGAGCACCGCCTTGCCGGACTCGGCTGCCGCGATCAGCGCCTCGATGATGGGGCTGTCACCCGAGGTGCGGTACAGGGTCTGCTTGATGGCAAGCACGTCCGGGTCGATGGCGGCCTGCTCGAGAAAGGCCTGCACGCTCGTGGAGAACGACTCGTAGGGGTGGTGCACGAGCACGTCCCCGCGCGCGATCGAGGCGAAGATGTCCGGTGCGGCGTTCGGCTCGCTCGGCAGGAGCGCGACGGAGGTCGTGGGCACGTGCCGCGAGTACTTGAGCGCCGGTTGGTCGATGCGGGCGAGCTGGAAGAGTCCGCCGAGGTCCAGGGGCGCGGGCAGCCGGTACACCTCCTGCTCGGTGATGCGCAACTCGCTCATGAGCAGGCCGAGGGTCACGTCATCCATGTCATCGGTGATCTCGAGGCGGATCGGCGGGCCGAAGCGGCGGTTGAGCAGCTGCTTCTCCAGTGCCTGGAGGAGGTTCTCGGACTCGTCCTCATCGACCTCGACGTCCTCGTTGCGGGTGACCCGGAACTCGTGGTGGGCCAGGATCTCCATGCCGGGGAAGAGTTCGTCGAGGTGGTTGGAGATGAGGTCCTCGAGCGGGATGTAGCGGGTCAGGCCGCTCTCGTCGTCGGGCAGCTCGACGAAGCGGGGGAGCACGGAGGGCACCTTGAGGCGCGCGAACTCCTCGCGGCCGGTCTTGGGGTTGCGCACCCGGATGCTCAGGTTCAGCGACAGCCCGGAGATGTAGGGAAAGGGGTGCGCGGGGTCCACCGCGAGCGGCATGAGCACGGGGAAGATCTGGTTCGAGAAGATCTCGTCGATGCGCTCCCGGTCGGCCTGGCCGAGGTCGGACCAGCCTTCGATATGGATGCCCGCCCCGTCGAGCGCGGGCTTGACCGATTCCAAGAAGGCGCGGGCGTGTCGTTCCTGCAGCTCGTGGGCCTTGGCCGCGACATCCGCGAGCACCTGCTGCGGCGGCGTGCCGATGTTGGTGGGCACCGCGAGCCCCGTGGCGATGCGGCGCTTGAGTCCCGCGACGCGCACCATGAAGAACTCGTCGAGGTTGCTCGCGAAGATCGCCAGGAAGTTGGCGCGCTCGAGCAGCGGCAGGGTCTCATCCTCGGCGAGTTCGAGCACGCGCTGGTTGAAGGCGAGCCAGCTCAGTTCCCGGTCGAGGTAGCGCTCGGGCGGCAGGGTACCGTCGTCGACGCTCGACGACTCCTCGAAGTCGACCTCGTCGAGGGAGTCCGTCGCAGCGTCCGGTTCCACGAGATTGGCGTCCATCGCACAATCCTGTCACTGTGCGCCGTGAACGCGGGATGAACGCCCCCGCGGGCATTCCTGCACGGATGCGCACGGCCGTCCGGCGCGCTGCGAACCACGGTCGGCGCGTCGCGACCCATCCGTGCCCGAACGCACGCGGCAGCCCCCGCCCACGGCGGGGCAGGCGTGCGCTGGTCTTAGGAGGCCGCGGGGGCGAGGCGCTCGGTGGGGTCGTCGTCGTAGACGTTGAAGCGGTAGCCGACGTTGCGCACGGTGCCGATGAGGGACTCGAGGTCGCCGAGCTTGGCGCGCAGGCGCCGCACGTGCACGTCGACCGTGCGGGTGCCGCCGAAGTAGTCGTAGCCCCAGACCTCGCTCAGCAGTTGCTCCCGCGTGAACACCCGCGAGGGGTGGGTGGCGAGGAAGCGCAGCAGCTCGAACTCCTTGAACGTGAGGTCGAGCGGGCGGCCGTGCACCTTGGCGCTGTACGAGGCCTCGTCGATGACCACGCCAGAGGCCTGGATCTTCGAGCTCGAGGAGTCCTTGGCCTGGCGCCCGAGGGCCAGACGGATGCGGGCGTCGGCTTCGGCGGGGCCCGCGCTGACGAGGATGACATCGTCCACCCCCCAGTCCGCGGAGACCGCGGTCAGGCCGCCCTCCGTGAGGATGAGGATGATCGGCACCGTCACCCCGGTCGTGTTCAGGATCTTGCACAGCGACTTCGCGCTCGCCAGATCCTGCCGGGCATCAACGAGGATGAGGTCGCAGGTGGGCGCGGAGATGAGTGAGGCGGGTGAGGCCGGGATCTGCTTCGTGGTGTGACTGAGCAGACCGAGCGCGGGCAGGACTTCGGTGTCGACCGCAGAGGTCAGGATCAACAGCTGCGCCAACGTGCCTCCAAAGTGCGTGGGGACAGTCTAAGCGCAGCCATATGATCGGGTGTATGGAGCCGACGACCTATGCCGCGCTCGGGATCGCCCTCGCGATCGTCGTCATCCTCACGTTCGTCGTGCAGATCCTCATGGGTCGCATCCATGGGATCGTCACCCGGTCGACGATCATCATCAGCGCTGCCGTCATCATCCTGGCCGCCGCCACCGGCGTGCTGGCCCTCATCGGATAGGATCGGACCATGCTTCTCGCGCTCGAGCTCTTCTTCGTCGGCCTCCTCGGGCTCGCGACGCTCGCGATCGGTTTCGTGTCCGTCGTCGTGCTCTACAACCTCTTCCGGGGCCAGAGCTAGGGCGCGGTCCGCGCCGTGATCGGCCTCGACGCGAGCATCCCCGCCGAGCTCGCCCCCATCTCCTGGCTCATCGGCCTCTGGGAGGGTTCCGGCGTCGTCGACTACAAGGTCGGCGAATCCTCGCGCGGCCTCGAGTTCGGCCAGCGGATCAGCTTCACCCACGACGGCCTGCCGCACCTCAACTACAGCTCGTACACCTGGCTGCTCGACGCCGAGAACACGCCGTACGTCACCGAGACCGGGTACTGGCGGCTGCACCGCCCGCTCATCGCGGGCGATCCGGGACCGGGGATGCTGCCGGGCGAGGGCGAGCGACCGTACCAGACCGCGGAGCAGGTCGAGGCCCTGCGCACCCCCGAGGGAGACTTCGAGATCGAGGCATCCATCGTGCACCCGGGCGGCGTGAACGAGTTCTACATCGGCCGCGCGAACGGGCCGCGCATCGACCTGGCGACGGATGCCGTGCTGCGCACCGCCGGCGCCAAGGAGTACCGCGCCGCGACCCGTCTCTACGGTCTCGTCGAGGGCCATCTGCTGTGGGCATGGGACATCGCCGCGCTCGGGCAGGACCTGCGCACGCACGCGAGCGGGAGGCTGGCTCGTGTCGAGTGATGACCGACGCAGCACCGTCAGCGCCGACGGCAACCCCTTCCTGCAGCAGCGCGAGCTGCTCGCAGGCACCGCGATCGTGCCCCTGCCGCACCGCGGCGTCATCACCGTCACCGGTCCCGATCGGCTGAGCTGGCTCGACTCCCTGACCTCCCAGTCGCTCACACAGCTCGAACCCGGGCAGTCCGCGGAGACGCTGCTGCTCGACCCCACCGGGCGCATCGAGCACGCCATGCGCGTCGTCGACGACGGCGAGACCACGTGGCTGCTCGTCGACGAGGCGCCCGCGCTGGCCGCCTGGCTCGAGCGGATGCGCTTCATGCTCCGTGTCGAGGTCGCCGATCGCTCCGCCGACTTCATCACCGTCGGCACCTTCGGCGAACTCGAGGGCCTCGTCACCTGGGTGGACCCGTGGCCGCATGTCGTCGTCGGCGGGCACGGCTACGCGACCGGTGAGCCGGGGCCGTGGCCGTACCGCGAGGTGCTCGTGACGAGCCTGCCCGATCGGCCGGTGGCATCCGAGGCGGCGCTCGACGCCCTGCGCATCGCCGCGTGGCGACCGCGAAGGGCGACCGAGGTCGACGAGCGCACGATCCCGCACGAGCTGGACTGGCTGCGCTCGGCCGTGCACCTCAGCAAGGGCTGCTACCGGGGGCAGGAGACGGTCGCGAAGGTGCACAACCTCGGCCACCCGCCGCGGCGGCTCGTGCTGCTGCACCTCGACGGCGTGCTGCCGGCCGCCGGCGACCCGGTGGTGCTGGGCGACGCCGAGGTGGGTCGCGTGACGAGCGCCGCGCAGCACTACGAGCTCGGGCCCATCGCGCTCGCCGTCGTCAAGCGCAGCGTCGACCCGGCCGCGACGCTCGCCGTGCGCAGCGCCGAGCACGGCGATATCGCCGCCGGGCAGGAGGTCATCGTGCCACCGTCCGCCGGTGCCGAGGCGAACGTGCCGCGGCTGCCGCGCCTCGGGGCCGTCAGTCGTTGACATGAGCGGGCGTTGACATGAGCGGGCGCTGACATGACCGGCGCTGACATGACCGGTCCCGACGCCGGCGCGTTGCGCCGCCTCGAACGGCAGGTGCGACTGCGATTGGATGCCCGTGTGGCGACGCGACGCGTGTGGGAGTCGCTGCCGGCGATCCTGCAGATCGTCGCGGCCGTCACCGCCTCGTACTCGATCGCCCGCTGGGGCATCGGCCACGCCTACCCGATTCTCGCGATCACCGTGACGATCAACGCGCTCGGCTTCGCCCGGGATGCGCGGCCGCAGCGGGTCGCGGAGACCGTGACCGGCATCCTCATCGGTGTCGCGCTCAGCGACGGGCTCTCGCTCGTGATCGGCAAGGGACTGTGGCAGCTCGTGGTCGTGCTGCTCGTGGTGTTCGTGGTGGGCCGTGCGGTGTCGCCGAACCCCGCGTTCGCGGTGGCGGCGGCGGTGCCGTCGGCGCTCGTGCTGATCCTGCCGGTGCCCGACGGCGGGGTGTTCGGCCGCACCCTCGACGCCCTCATCGGCGGCGTCATCGCGCTGCTCGCGACGGCCCTCATCCCGCGTGACCCCGGCCGGGCCGCGGCGCGGGAGCGTCGTCGGCTGTTCGCAGCCATCGACGAGGGCATCGCGACGGTGGTCGATGCGCTGTCTGCCGCGGAGACCGGCAGCGGCGAGCTCGCCCTCGAACGGCTGCGCCGCACCCAACCCCTCGTGGACGCCTGGAAGGGCACCCTCGACAGTGCCGTCGCGATCGCCAGGATCTCGCCGTTCCTGCGCTCGCGGCTGCCGCTGCTGCAGCGCGACCAGCGCGTGCTCGCCGCCGCCGACCTCACCACGCGGCACCTGCGCACCGTCGCACGACGGGTGGAGTTCCTCGTGCGCGACGGACAGCCGCGCCCCGCGCTCGCGGAGCTCGTCGCGCAGTTCGGCACGGGCATCCGCCTGCTCGGCGAGGAGCTCGACGACCCGCAGCTCGCGGGCGCCGCCCGGTCCCTGCTCGCCGATGTCACGCGCCGCCTCGACCCCGCCGCGGTCGTGCCCGACGCGCACCTGACCGATTCCGCGCTCGTGCTCATGCTGCGCCCGCTCGCCGTGGACCTGCTCGTGGGCGCCGGCATGCCGATCCAGGAGGCGCGGGCGCTGCTGCCGAAGGTGTGAGGCGGGGTCACCACGCGAAGCCGAGCGGCGCCACCGCCTCCCACGCGACCGTGAGCTCGCCGAGTCGCCACCGAGAGCGTCCCCCGACGATCGGCCAGCCCGCCTCCCGCATGGACTGCGCGACCGCGACCCAGCGCTGGGACGGTCCGTAGACGCCGAGCGGGGCGTGCACCTGCCACCAGCGCTCGAGCTCGGCGAGGTAGTCGTGGATGCGCTCGCCGGGCACGTTGCGATGGATGAGCGCCTTCGGCAGCCGTTCAGCGACGGTGCTCGGGCTCTCGAGAGAGGACAGGCGGAGCGATACCGTGAGGGTGCGGGGGCCGTCGGCCGTGACATCCACCCAGCTGGCGACGCGGCCCACCTCGTTGCAGGTGCCCTCGACGAGCACCCCGCCCGGCTGCAGGCGCGCGACCATGCGCTGCCAGGCCGGAGCGACCGCCGACTCGTCGTACTGCCGCAGCACGTTGAGGGCGCGGATGACGGTCGCGGGCTCGCCAGGCACCTCGAAGCCGCCGAGCGCGAAGGTCACACCAGGGCGCTCGAAGCCCTTGGCGGCGGCGACCCGTCCGGGGGCGATCTCGAGGCCGAGCACCTCGACCCCGGACCGCACCTTCGCGAGCCGCTGGTGCAGTTCGAGGGTCGTGGTGGCGGATGCCCCGAACCCGAGGTCCACGACGAGCGGCCGAGCCGCGCGGCGCAGGGCAGGCAGCTGCGCGATCCAGCGGTCGATGCGGCGCAGGCGGTTGGTGCCGGTCGTGCCGCGCGTGACCTGGCCGATGGGCATGGACGTATTCTCTCCTTCCCGACGGTATACCTGCGGTATACTCGCCTCATGGCAGCGACCACGATCAAGGTTCCCTCGGAGTTGCGCGACAGGTTGAACGCCGCCGCGAAGGAGGCGAACACGACGGTCGCCGGCCTCATCGAGCGACTCATCGCCGCGCAGGAGCGCACCGAGCGCTTCCGCCAGATCAAGGAAGACCGCGCGAAGACCACTCCTCAACAATGGGCCGAGTACAACGCAGAGGACCAGTTGTTCGAACGGGCCTCGCTGGCGGACCTGGAGCGCTTCGATCCTTGGGATGGATGAGGTCGCGACCCGGGACGTCTGCTGGGCCGACCTCGGCGAGGGTCGCGGTCGCGAACAGTCGGGCATCCGGCCGGTCGTCGTCGTCGCCTCGCTCGAGTATCTCGCCGCGGTCGACAGTCTCGCCGTCGTGGTGCCGGTCACCTCACGCGACAGGCAATGGCGCAACCACATCCCGCTCACGGGCGACACCGGCCTGGCGCGCCCGAGTTGGGCGATGACGGAGCAGCCGCGCACGATCGCGCGCAACCGGCTCGTGCGGCTGGTGGGCGCAGTAGACCGGGAGTGTCTCGACCGCATCGGGGTGTACCTGCGCGACTTCCTCGACTTCTGAGCCGGTAACAGTCTGAGCCGGTAACAGGCGTAGCGTCGAGTCATGGCCGACCCCGATCCCACCTGGATCCGCAACCAGCCGTCGCTGACCACCTCGAGCGGCACGATCTGGCTCGTCGTGGGCGGCATCATGGCGGTGATCGCGTTCGCGCTGCTCGTGGCGATGGGATCGCTGCATCCGCTCGGCTACTGGGCTGCGGCGATCATCGCGCTGCTCTATTCGGGGATGCTGCTGGTGCGCGCGTGGGTGGGTCGCCAGCGCCTGCGGCTGGGCCTGCTCGCCGCGCTGATGCTCACGATGGCCGCGGTCGCGCTCGGGTCGGTGCTGTTCATCGCGCTCTCGGTCATCGAGTAGACCAGCTCGGCCCTCGGCCCTCGGCCCCGTGCGCCCACCGGGTGGCGCGGCGAGCTGGGCCTGTCGCAGGCTCGCACAGTGAAGGACACCGAGTGCTCGCTCCGCGCCGCTCGGGCACGGCGTCCGCTCGATACGCTGGGAGCATGACTCACACGCTCATCCTGCTGCGCCACGGCAACTCCGACTGGAACCAGAAGAACCTCTTCACCGGTTGGGTGGACGTGCGCCTGAGTGAGCAGGGCGTGGCCGAGGCCAAGCGCGCGGGGGAGTTGATCCTCGAGTCGGGGCTCGAGCCCGACATCCTGTTCACGAGCGTGCTCACACGCGCGATCCAGACCGCGAACATCGCCCTCGAGGAGGCGGACCGGCTGTGGATCCCGGTGGAGCGCAGCTGGCGCCTCAACGAGCGCCACTACGGCGCGCTGCAGGGCCTCGACAAGGCGGAGACCCTCGAGAAGTTCGGCCCCGAGAAGTTCATGGAGTGGCGCCGCAGCTTCGACGTGCCGCCGCCGCCGCTCGATGATGACTCGCAGTGGTCGCAGGCCGGGGACCCGCGCTACGCGGGCATCGAGGTGCCGCGCACCGAGTCGCTCAAGCTCGTGATCGAACGGATGCTGCCGTACTGGCGCTCGGATATCGTCCCCGCGCTCGCCTCCGGCAAGACCGCGCTCGTGACCGCCCACGGTAACTCCCTGCGCGCCCTCGTCAAGCACCTCGATGGCATCTCGGACGCGGACATCGCCGAACTCAACATCCCCACGGGCATCCCGCTCGTCTACGAACTGGATGACACGTTCATGCCGACGGGCCCGGGCCGGTACCTCGACCCGGAGGCCGCGGCCGCCGGGGCCGCCGCCGTGGCCGCGCAGGGGGCGAAGAGGTAGAGCAGCTGCTCATCGGCGAGCGCCGGCTGCTCAACCCGCTCGGGCCACCATCGCCCTCCGCTGCGCTGGCACGGGTCGCCGTTCGGCGTCGAGCTCCGGCGGCGGCACGAACGAGTAGGCGTCGCCGTCGCGGGTGATCCGCCAGCCGTTGTTGTGGACGAGCAGGTGATGATGCCTGCAGAGGAGGACTCCATCTGCGATGTCCGTGCCGCCGCGATCCCGGAGCCACTCGTTGATGTGGTGTGCTTCGGTCCAGCTGGGTGGTCGTTCGCACTCGGGAAAGGTGCAGCCGCCGTCGCGGGCGGCGAGGGCAAGGGTCTGTCGTCGGGTGAAGAGCCGCTGCTCCCGCCCGAGGTTGACGACCTGGCCAC
>JBAQPI010000025.1:0-3066 GCA_049305635.1 Rhodoglobus sp.
GTGCTCGAGTAGCGCGTGGGCACGGCGGGGTTGTCGAGCCCGGCGGGCTTCAGCGCGGCGGCCTCGAAGGCGGCGACATCGGTGATCGCGCCGACGCCCTCGAAGGCCTCAGGGGCGAGCGTGTGCCAGGCCTGGTCGAGCAGGGCCGCCGCGAGGTACTCGCTCGTGGCGAAGCCCTCGTTGAACGCCGCCGAGGCCTGGATCTTCTCGACGAACTCCTGCGGCATCGGCTCGCCGGTGACGTGGTGCACGGCGTAGTGCTCGAGCACCTCCGGCCACAGCATCCACATCTCGTTGACCTGGCTGGGGAACTCGACGAAGTCCCGGTAGGTGTTGGTGCCGGCGAATTTCGGGTAGGTCACGCGCGCGAAGAGCCCGTGCAGGGCGTGCCCGAACTCGTGGAAGAAGGTGTTCACCTCGTCGTAGGTCAGCAGGGTCGGCTCGCCCGCGGCCGGCTTGGGCACGTTGAGGTTGTTCGTGACGACCACGGGATGATCCAGCAGCGTGGACTGCGAGATGAGGGAGTTCATCCACGCGCCCCCGCGCTTGGAGTCGCGCGTGTACAGGTCGAGCGTGTAGAGGCCGACGGGGGAGCCGTCCTCGTTGTGCACCTCGAACACGCGCACGTCGGGGTGGTAGGCGGGGATGTCGTGCCGCTCGGTGAAGGTGACGCCGTACAGCCTGGTCGCGGCGAAGAACACCCCGTCCTTGAGTACGCGCTCGGCCTCGAAGTACGGCCGCATCGCGACCTCGTCGACGTCGTACTTGGCCTGGCGCACCTTCTCGGTGAAGAAGGCCCAGTCCCGGGCCCGGATGCCGCCACCGGCAAGCGTCGCGCCCGCCTGGGCCTCGAGGTCGGCCTGTTCCTCGCGAGCGTTGCGGGCGGCCGGCACCGCGAGCCGGCTCAGCATCGCGGCGACGTTCGCGGGGGTCTTGGCGGTCTCATCCGCGATCACCCAGTGCGCGTGCGATTCAAAGCCGAGCAGGCGCGCCCGCTCGGCGCGCAGCTTCGCGATCTGCAGCACGAGCTCGCTGTTGTCCCACTGCCCGCCGCGGTTGCCGCGCGCCCGCGAGGCCGCCATGATGCGCTCGCGCACCTCGGGCACTGCGAGCGAGGAGAGCCAGGGATGCCCGGTCGGCAGCACCAGCGTGACGAGGTACTTGCCATCCAGCCCCCGATCCTTCGCGGCCTCGGCGGCCGCGGAGATCTCGCCCGGCTCGAGCCCCTCCAGGTCGGCGATGTCGTCGATCACGACGGCGAGGTCGTTGGTGTCGGCGAGCAGGTTCTTCTCGAACCGCGTGGTGAGCGTGGACAGCCGCTGGTTGAGCTGCTTGAGCTGCTCCTTCTCGGCCTCGTCGAGGCCGGCGCCGGCGATCGTGAACTCCATGAAGTGGCGTTCCACGAGGTAGCGCGACTCCGGGTCGAGGCCGAGTTCGTCGAGCTGCTCGTGCAGGGTCTTGATGCGCCAGTACAACTGCGAGTCCAGCTTGATCGCGTCGGCGTGCGCGGCGAGCTTCGGCGCGATGCGCTCCTCGAGCGCGCTCGTGACGAGGTTGCCGTCCGCCGAGGCCTTGTTGAAGAACACGGTCGCGACCCGGTCGAGCAGCTGCCCCGACCGTTCCAGCGGGATCATCGTGTTCTCGAAGGTGGGCATGTCCCGGCGCTTGGTGATGGCCCCGATCTCGGCCAGGTGCTCGGCCATGCCGCGTTCGAACGCGGGCTCGTAGTGCTCGTCCCGGATGTCCGCGAAGGGCGGCATGCCGTAGGGGAGGGTGCTCGGGGCGTCGAACGGAGTCTGCATGCCCCAACCCTAAACTCATGCCATGGCACGACAGTCGGAGCACTACACCCACGGGCACCACGAGAGCGTGCTGAAGTCCCACACCTGGCGCACGATCGCGAACTCGGCCGCCTATCTCGAACCGCACCTCGCGCCCGGCCTCACGCTGCTCGACGTCGGCTGCGGCCCCGGCACCATCACGGTCGAGTTCGCCGACCGTCTCGCGCCCGGTCGCGTGGTCGGACTGGATGCCGCGGCCGAGGTCATCGCGAAGGCCTCCGCCGACTTCACCCGGCCAAACCTCGCCTTCGTCACCGGCGACGCCTACGCGCTCCCGTTCGACGATGGAGCCTTCGACATCGTGCACACCCACCAGACGCTGCAGCACGTCGCCGATCCGGTCGCGGTGCTGCGCGAGATGCGGCGCGTGACGAAGCCCGGCGGCATCGTGGCCGCGCGCGAGGTCGACTACGCCGGCACGTTCTGGTTTCCGCTGCTGCCCGGGCTCGACGAGTGGATCGACCTGTACGAGCGCGTGCACCGCAGCAACGGCGGCGAGCCCGACGCCGGCCGCCGCCTCAAGGCCTGGGCGCGCGCGGCCGGGTTCACCGAGGTCGCGACCACCGCCTCGCTCTGGAACTTCTCGGATGCCACCGATCGCGAGTGGTGGGGCAGCATGTGGGAGGCGCGGGTGCTGCAGTCCGCGTTCGCGGCGGATGCGACATCCAGGGGTCTCGCGACGCGGGCGCACCTCGAGCGCATCAGCCGCGCCTGGCGCGAGTGGGCCGACTCCGAGGATGGCTGGCTCGCGATGCCGCACGGGGAGATCATCGCGCGCGCCTGAACGACGAGCCATCACCTGCGTCAGCTCGAGAAGCACGGATTCGTGCGCGAGGTCGAGGGCGGGGGCACGGCGCGCGAGCGCTGGTGGGAACGCGTGCCCGGCGGCATCAGCCTCACCCCCGAGGGCGCGGCGCAGAGCGACGCGGTCGACTTCATCCGGCCCGACGTGGAGCGCTATCGCGGGCCGCGCCGGACATGTCGGTGGTCGGGCCTACCGTAGGGGTCGGGAAATGGTGAACTCCATGATCGCCAGCACCGCATTCGAGCGCCGCGTGGCACCGCGTGCGGGCCGAGCTGCAGCGCCGCGAGCACGACGCCCTGCTGCTCGCACGACCGTACTGAGCCGCGAACCTAGCCCTCGGGCTGGGCGACCGTGACCTCGCCGTCGTGGCCGACGCGGATCGTCGTGCCGTCATCCAGCTCGACGACCGGCCGGCCCTCG
>JBAQPI010000026.1:0-6690 GCA_049305635.1 Rhodoglobus sp.
GTTCTGAGCCCGGTAATCCGCAGTCGTCGTAGATTCCATCAGGGCGCAGTCGTACGTTTCGAGACCGCTGAGGTGAATGCTGAGCACCTGTTCTATCTGCTGTTCGTCTGTTTGGCCGATGGAGAGAATCGACGCACCCTCGCTGCTCGCCCTCAGACCAATCAGCAGCACAAAAGCGAGTACCGCGCCGAGCGCAAGAAATCCGAGAACCGCCGACCCTGCCACTAACCAGACTCGAAGACTCGCGCGGGAGGCCACAGGCACCGACGCGGCGACTGTGGCTGGAGCCAATTCGAGCCCCGGGGCGACTCCCGCAGATGCGAGTGCGGCACGTTGATTGAGCGCCTCTGTCACGGCAGGATCGTCAAGCGCCTTCAACCAGTCAAGCAGTGCCTCATAGGTCGAAGGATTAATCGCGATGATCGGGCGCACTGCGGGGAAGTCGCGCGCCAACTCGGACAACCGTGACAGTGGGGTCGCAGGGTCTGCGGCTTCGCTAATCGCTTCTCGCTCGAGAGACAGATCCGTCAACAGCAGGGCGTCTCTAGTATGAGGAGCTTCGCGCCCGTCCGTCATGCCGTTGAAATTGAGGGCACCCGAGCGCGGTGCAGGATCGCTAACCGCCCGAAATCAGTCGTTCGTGTCGCGTTTCGTATTCGTCGACGACGGTGAGGATCGCACCGGCCGGCGACGCTGCCAACCTGATTGTTATCGACCCTGAGTCGATTGTTTCGAGCACTGACGCACACCACGCCACAGCTTCTCTCAGATCCTCCTTCGAAAGTCCCAGGTCAAGAGAATCATCAAGGACGATGATGTCGACCCCCCGTCGGCGTGCACTGCGCAATGCAGCGTTGAGCGGCTCGATCGCGAGGGATCGACCGCGGATGTGGTCCCGGAGCGCTGCTTCGAGAGTCTTCGCATCGACCGGGTCCGGCTTCTCGCCGCTGGCGATTCGTTTCAGTGTCGGGACCGCGAGTTGACGCACGATCTGGAGTTCGCTCTCCTCGGCGGCGCTCTCGGCAGCCTCGCCTGCTTCGCGACCGGCTCGTAGTCGTTCGGCGGCGCGGTAATCGACAATACGGCGGGCTGTTTGGAGGAGTGCCAGCGCGAATACCGTGCCAGCGGCGAGGCTGATGGGTTGGCCGTAGCTCATCGCAACGCCATAGAGCGGTGATCCACTGACGAAGTCGCTCCAGGTGCAGACGAACCCGAGCATCAAGGATTCGCCGATCCAAGCGGACACGACCCGTGCGCGAAGGGCGAGGCCGAAGAAGAGGAAGTTCGCCGCTCCCTGATACCACGCCGCGTGATCAGGAAGGTTGCCTTCGAAAGGTTCTCGAACCGTGAGCACCACGACGGCGCCCAGCGAAAGCAGCAGCACGACCGCGACTCGCCACCCGGGCAAGGGCGTGCGACTGGGACTGACTATCAGCAGCCCGGCGCCCAGGAGCGCGACGATGACGACGATGTCGGCGACTGGTGCCCGCGTCGGTCGCTCGAACAAGTACGTGAGGGCGAGGATCACGACCGCGTAGAGCGCGAACATGGCCCAAGCGCCCGGCCCGATCAACCGAAGCTGTCTTCCGACGTCCTGTTCGTCGACGCGTTCGACGGACCACCACGGCCCCCGCAGCGCCATCAACGAGCCCACCGAAGCGCGACGACCGTACCGTAGTCGAGCGTGCTGTTGACCATTGCCGAACCGCCCGGAACCGTCGCCAAGCGGCCGATGATCCCTTGGCGCACGCCCAGTCGACCGGGCGGAATGTCTCGCACCTCGAACCCTTCGCCGTCATCGAGCACGAGGACCTCGACCCCCAGGTTGGAGATCATTACCCGCACCTCGCGTGCAACGGGAAGGTCGGCTCTGGCGTGGCGGATGCTGTTGCGCAGTGCCTCCGACGCGGCCTCGGTGATTGCCTGTGCCACATCTGGCGGAACTGACTCGTCCGACTCGATGGAATAGTCGAAGGCCGCTTCCGGATCGAGCTCGGTGGTGAGCCCCTGGATCTCCCAGGCAAGCTCGGTCGGGGAGCGATCAGCCGACGGCAGATCGCGATTCAGCGAACCGATCGCCGTGAGGGCCCGCTGTGCCTCGACTTCGGCAGCATCGTCGAGACCGGCGCCCTTGCCGTAGGTCAGGAGGGCGACGATCACTCGGTCATGAATGAGCGACGCGACGCGACGTTTGGCAGTGCGAACAGCATCGGCGGTCGCGGAGGCCCGAGACTCGTGCACTGCGCTCTCGACCGTTCGATCGAGCAGAAACCCCGACTGCCTGAGCGTGACGGCAAGGGCGGTGAAGAGGGTGACATAGAAGACGCCGAATATCGCATCGTTCAGGGACGGACCAGGAATCGGATCGCCGTCACTGACGAACACAAGCGCGAAGACGGCGACTTGCAGGGCGGCGCCGTAGGCAATGGCGCCGCGCCCGCCCCAGCAGACTGCCGATGCCGCCCCGGCGATGACACACAGGTCGGTGAGCCATGGCGCACCGGAAGACATGGGAAGGCGCTCGCCGCCGAGTGCAACCGGAATCAGTACCAGGGACGCGAGGAAAGTGCTCGCCTGGATACCGCACAGGTATCGAAGTGCACGAAGGTTGATCCACCGTCCCAGGATCAGGGCAGCACATGCCGGTCCCGCGACCGCCAGCAAGGCCAACACGGTCCACCACACAGGCAGGTACCGCGCCTCGGCCAACAGGGGCGGGAGATTCAGCGACAGCAGGATCAGCGCTGCAACCTCCAAGGTCACCGCCATCACCCGCACTACCCGCTGCGAAGCGTGTGACCTGTCACCTCGAACTGAGACGTAGGTGGACATCAACCGACCGGCGGCGGCAGAATGCCGTCTTCAACCGCGCGGCGGTATAGATCGATCTTGGTGTGCGCCGGACGCCCCACACGTTGATACTTCGTGCGAATCCGGTGGATGTAGTCACCGACCGTAGAAGTCGCTATCCCCAATTCGTAGCCGACGACCTGCGACTTGTACCCCCGAGCCAACAATTCGAGTATCTGTTGCTCCTGACGACTCAGCCGGGCAGACGGTAGCAACGGATCCGTGTCGATTGCTGCCGCCCACTCAACCGACATCTCTGCCTCCCCGGCCGCGGCGCGACGAAGCGACTCAACGAGCGTCGCCATCGGCGCCGACTTTCGAACGATCCCGTACACCGGGGTTCTGGCAACCGATCGCATCAAGTAGGGGCTCTCCCCGGACGTGAAGATGAGCGTTCGGGCGCCGACGGCATCCAGTCGACGCACGTTGGCAACCGGCGACGACCCATCCGCGAGTCGAAGATCGAGGATCGCCACGTCGATGGTTGCGAAGCGATCAAGCAGCTCCGGAACGGTGGCAGCGGACCCCACGAAGTCGAGCTCCTCGATCTGGGCGACCGCCAGCTGAACGGCAACGGACACGACTTCGTGGTCATCGACCAACGCGACCCGTTTCAACTGAACCTCCCCTCGGAGCTGTCGGTCGCGATCGCCCGCAGGCGCTCGATCTGCGCGGCCGGGTCATCCGCCCGAAACACCGCCGAGCCCGCGACGAAGGTGTCGGCGCCGGCTTCGGCGGCGATGACGATGGTCTCCTCGTCGATGCCGCCGTCGACCTGCAGCCAGATGTCGCGATCGCCGAGGGCCGACCGCAGCAGCGCCAGTTTGGGCATCGTCTCGGCCATGAACTTCTGCCCGCCGAACCCGGGCTCCACTGTCATGACCAGCACCTGGTCGAACTCCGGGAGCAACTCGAGGTAGCGTTCCACGGGCGTGCCGGGCTTGAGCGCGAGTCCGGCCCGGGCGCCGATGGCGCGCAGCGAGCGGGCGACGGCCACGGGGTCGTCGGTGGCCTCCGCGTGGAAGGTCACCGAGTAGGCGCCGAGCTCCGCGTAGCCCGGGGCCCAGCGGCCCGGGTCGTCGATCATGAGGTGCACGTCGAGGGGCAGGGGCGAGACATCCTGCAGCCTGCCGACCATCTGCGGGCCGAAGGTGAGATTGGGCACGAAGTGGTTGTCCATGACGTCGACGTGCACGAGGTCGGCGGTGGCGATGCGGCCGAGCTCGCGCTCGAGGTTGACGAAGTCCGCGGCGAGGATGCTCGGGTTGATGCGCACGCTCATTCGTGCAGTTTAGGGCGCCGCGACCTTGGCCAGAAGTTGGATGAACATCGCGTCGGTGCCGTGCCGGTGAGGCCACAACTGCACGTGTGACGCCGCAGGCAGGTCCATCGGGGTCTTCACGATCGACTGCAGCACCGCGGGCGTGTCGACGCGCTCGACCCCCGTCGTGGTGCGCAGCACGGATGCCACGATCGCCTTGGTCTCCGCCGCGTGCGGCGAGCACGTGACGTAGGCCAGCAGGCCGCCGGGCTTGAGCGCATCGAGCGCGGACGCGAGCAGTCGTGCCTGCAGTGCCCCGAGCCCCGCGACGTCGCTCGGCTGCTTGCGCCAGCGCGCCTCCGGCCGACGCCGAAGCGCACCGAGCCCGGTACACGGGGCGTCGAGCAGGATGCGGTCGAAGGCTTGCGGGAACCGTTCGCCGATCGTCGTTCCGTCCGTCTCCATCACCTCGGGCGCAGGATCGAAGACGACGAGGGTCTTGCGCACGAGTTCAGCCCGCGCCGGCACGAGCTCGTTGGCGACGAGCGTCGCGCCGCCGATCGCTGCCTCCGCGGCGAGGAGCGCCGCCTTGCCGCCGGGCCCCGCGCACACGTCGAGCCAGCGCTCCCCCGGCACGATCGGCCGTGCGCGGCTCAGGGCGAGTGCCGCCAGGGCGGAGCCCTCGTCCTGCACGCGGATCCGTCCCTCCCGCACGCCCTGCAGCCGCAATGGGTCTCCGCCGTCGAGCACCATGCCGACGGGCGAGTACTCAGTCGGGTAGCCCTCGGGCTCGGCGAGCCCCGGCAGCGCCGTGAGGTTCACCCGTGGCGCGATGTTGTCGGCTGCGAGCGCTGCCTCGAGCTCGGTTTCCCGGCCCTCGGCGACGAGCACCTGCCGGAACGCCCGCGCGACCCACAGCGGGTGCGAGTACTCGATCGAGAGGCGCTCCTCCCCCGAGTCGGCGCCGGCGAGCACGCGCTCGCGCCAGGTCTCCGCGTCCGTGCGCGTGATCGTGCGCAGCACCCCGTTCGTGAAGCCGACCGCGGAGCGGGAGCCCACGGCACGCGCGAGCTCGACGGACTCGTCGACCGCGGCATGCGCCGGCACCCGCATGGACAGGATCTGGTGGCAGGCCAGGCGCAGCACGTCGAGGATCGGCGGATCGATCTGCTCCACCGGCCGATTCGCGGCGAGGGCGATCACC
The DNA here is from genome assembly GCA_049305635.1 of Rhodoglobus sp. Taxonomy (GTDB): domain Bacteria; phylum Actinomycetota; class Actinomycetes; order Actinomycetales; family Microbacteriaceae; genus Rhodoglobus. The sequence continues at coordinate 5,316 of JBAQPI010000026.1, forward strand.
CGGTCGTAGTAGCCCTGCATTCGCAGGGTGCCGTAGGTGAGCTCGGTGGCCAGCGCCGCGTCGGCGTCCGCGAGCTTCGCGCGTCCGAGCCGCACCGGCAGCAGGAGGTTCGCGTAGGCGTCCGACTCGCGCACGGCGCTGATCACGTCGAGGGCGATCCGGCGCGCGGGCTGCACGGTCACCGGGCGACCGCCGGGCGTCCGCGCCACCAGCTCGCGGCATCCATCGCCTTGCGGCCCGCCGGGTGCACCTGGATGAGCTCGATCGGTTGCGTCGCCGTGCCGGCCAGCACGCGCCTGCCGACGAGGGCGAAGGCACCGGCCTCGATCGGCGCGGCATCGCGGGCGATCGCCGCCGCGAGCACCTTCAGTCGCGCGCCGTCGGCGGTCGTGAAGGCGCCGGGTTCGGGGGTGACGCCGCGGATGAGGGCGTGCACTCGCTCGGCCGGCTGCTGCCAGTCGATCTCGCCGTCGTCGAGGCTCAGCTTCGGCGCGAGCGTGACCTCGCCGAACTGCGGTTCCGCCCGGGCCGTGCCGTCGGCGAGGGCGTCGACGACCTTCACGAGCAGTCGCGCGCCGGAGATCGCGAGCTCGCCGAGCAGTCCGCCCGCGGTCTGCAGCCGCCCGATCGGCGCGGCGATCCGGCCATACACGTCTCCGGCGTCGAGCTCCTCGACGAGCTGGAACACGCTCGCACCCGACTGCGCGTCACCGGCCATGATGGCGCGCTGCACGGGAGCCGCCCCCCGCCAGCGCGGGAGCACCGAGAAGTGCAGGTTGATCCAGCCCAGGCGCGGGGTGGTCAGCAGGGGCTCGCGCACCAGGCCGCCGTAGGCGACGATGACGCCGAGGTCGGGTCGCAACGCCGCGATCGCCTCGGTGACCTCGCCGGCGAGCCGGTTCGCCCGGATCACGGGGAGGCCGAGCTGCTGCGCCACCTCGGCCACCGGGGTCGGGGTGAGCACCCCCCGACGGCCCTGAGGCGAATCCTCGCGCGTGACGACCGCGACGATCTCGTGGCGGGATGCCGCCAGGTCGCGGAGGCTCGGAACCGCCGCCACGGGGCTTCCGGCGAAGACGATGCGCAGGGCGGTCACCCGATCATTCTCCCCTGCTTCGGGGCGCTGTCAGGACTGGAGGAACGGCTCGACGTCGTCCAGCCTCGTGCGCAGGGTCGCCTCGACCGGCCCGCGCTGGCCGGGAGCCCGACGGCGGGAGGTCGCGGCGCGGATCACCTCGGCGCGGAGGTCGGCCGCGACATCCACCCCCCGTGCATAGTCGAAGCGCAGGATCGTGCGCACGATGTTCGGCCCGAGGTCGACGGGGCCGAGCACATCGGGCTCCTCCACCCCGGACGCCGCGACCGCCCGCTGGAC